>JBIKUN010000175.1:0-8451 GCA_044347565.1 Vicinamibacterales bacterium
TGCCCGCAGGACGATCCCTCACCATCCGGACGAGGAAGTCGTTGGGGTTGGTGTTGAAGGTCGGTGTCTCGGCCGTCAGGATGCGATTCCAGCGCCCGACTTCGAGTCGCGAGCCCCGCTCGTTGATCACCGTGACGCGGCGCTCCGGCGGCCGTGCTGCGACCTCACGCAGCATCCGTCGCGCCGGCGCGTGCGACCGCTCACCACTACCAGCCGAGGACCTTGCGCGCGGCGGCCCAGTCCAGCTCACGCAGTAACGGCACGAACGACTCGCAATAATCGTCGCGCAGCACGCGCGGTTTGCCACCAAAGTGCTCGCCGCAAACCGTGTTGAACCACACGGTCAGCAGCTGCACCTCGGTCACCGGCCCCTTGGGGTCGACGAGATCGGGCCGCATCTGCACCATCGGTACGCAGTCGGGCATGGTGCCCGCCACCTCGAAGCGCACGCCGCTCTGGCTGTCGAAGCCCGGCTCCATGCGCCCGCAGGCGGGCTGCTGCCGGCCGGCGGCATCGAGTGCGGCAAGCCGGGCCTGCGCCGCTTCCAGCGCCAGGCGCGGGCGCCACAGGATGCTCGACGGAATCCGCGGCGCCGAAAGGCTGAAGTACTCCGCCTGGCGCTGGTAGTCATACTCGTCAGTGCGATGCGCGGCGTCGAGCCGGCGCACGAGCGCAGCGGGGTCGCGTGTCTCCTTGCTCCAGATGCGCTCTCGCCTGGCGCGCTGCTCGGCCACGGCCTGCGGTGTCATCGAGGCGTCGAGGTCCTTCAGCTGGCGAGCGAAGCCCGCCTCGACATCGTTGGCCAACTTGGTCAGCCGCGCCACTTCGATCTGCAGCAGCGTGCCGATGGGTGCGGGCACAAGCGCGCTGCGGCCGTCGCGCGTGAAGACGAGCCTGTCGGCGTAGATCGTGCCGCCGCCGATTTCGCCAAAGGTGCGCGGCGCGGCGAAGTAGCCATCGGCTTGCCCGTCGTCCCCCGGCCGGCTGAACTCGCCGCGGGTGGCGCCGTCCACGAGGGTAGCGGGCGCTCGGTTGGTCTCGATGTACAGCAGTCTGTGCACGCCACCAAGCCGCGGCATCAGCACCCCGTCCTTGCCGCGCCGTACGCTGCCCGGAGAGGACCAGTAAGGCGTGAAACTCTGGTTGACGACCGCGCCGGATGCCTTGCGCACCGTGCTCGTCATCAGCGTCGCGTGATCGGTGGGGCGGTTAAACGACGGCGCGAGCTTGACGACCGCGAACAGCCGCGCCGCGCGTTCACGGGCGAGCTTCAGGTCGGCGGCCGTGAGGCGCCCCTCGGGCGAGGTCTGGAGGACTTCGTTGTAGGGGTCCCAGGTGACGGCAGGGCTCATCTCCACACCGACGGGCTGGGCGTAGGCCGCGCCGGCGGTGATCACGATGCCGAGTGCCGCGGCAACGGCGGCACGCGTCACGTCGCCGCGGAGCGCGAAGTGCGTCACGGTGAGCATCCTGGGTAAATGGCGACGAGTTGCCCCGGGGGCCTGTGCATAGCGACCATCGTCCTCGGCCTCCCGCTGAATCGCCGTGCCCGCGTCGCACGCTTCGCGGCCGGCCGTGGTCATCACCGCGAGGCGCGAGCGGCGATCGTGCGGATCGGCGGCGCGACTCACCAGGCCATTGGCCTCCAGGCGCTCGACCTCGTCCAGCTTAGCCTCGACGTGGCTCTGCGCGGCGCCGGCGGCATGAAGCAGGGTGAACAAACCCGCTTCAACCTCGCCCTCGATATCGTTCATGTATGTGTAGCACATGACACGTCGCTGTCGCGCAAGGCGGTTACCGGGCCGTTCCGGCGGGCCTACGGCTGCGGACCAATCCAGCGGCGCCGATGGCGAACAGAAGCGTGAACACATAGTCGAGGACGTGCTCGAAGACGTGTCCGGCGATGACGCCGGACAGGCCGTTGCTCAACTGGGCCTCGTCCTGCGGGTCGTCGATGATCGTCACCGCGGCCAGCACCAGCGGAATGGCGAACGCCAGCGCGGTCCGCCACCATGGCGACTGCTTGATGACCGCGAGCAGTCGCTGAAAGCACGACGGCCGGAGGTCCGCGGCCGTGGCCGGCGTCCCGGACACGGCGGCCAGCACGCCGAAGACCAGCATCATGGTGATCGGCACGTGGTTCATCAGCTCCCGCGCCTGGTGCCCCGTGTACAGGCCCGACGTGAACGCGAGCGGGCTGACGCCGAAGATCAGCGACAGCCCCGCGATGGCCAGCCAGCCATAGATTTGCAGGCGCTGGGCCGGCGCGCGCGGATTGGTCGCGGTGCCGGCGACGGCGCCCGTGAAGCACACGGCCAGTCGCGACGCCGCCGCAAACCAGATTGTGCTGGCAAAGTGGTAATGCCAATGGGAGCCGTAGGCCGTGACGTCGTCACGCGTGCGGTACTGCAGGAGATCGCTGAGGGCGGATTGGGCACCTGCTGTAGCCGCGACCGCGGCGAAGGCCGCGATGCCGATTGCGGCGGCCGCACCCAGCAAGGCCACGGAGCGGGGCGCCGATGCGACCCGCGCCGCGGGCGCTGAGCAGGCCTCGTCCCACGCCGCTGCGCAGAACAACGCCATCACGATGTCGATGGGGATTTCCCGCAGGAAGTGCGAGAAGTAGAAGACCGTCTGGGTCAGGGTGTAGCGCCCGCTTTCGTGCACCACGACGTCGGCCAGCCAGATGGCGCGATGCGCAACGGCCAGCCACACGTATGCGCCGGCGATGCACAGCAACGGCACCCCCAAGGCCACCTGAACGAACCTGTGGACAGCGGGCGTGGTGGTGCTGATGACGCCCGCGTGCCGAGCTGTGACGCTCATGACGCCCGGGCGCCGGATGGAAACAGTACGAACCGCGCCCGCGCCCACGGCGACCGATATTCGACCCCAGCGGCCAGGAACGCGAGCGTGACCAGACTGGTCACCGTCTTGATCGCGGCCAGGGGCACCGACTCGTCTGGCAGCAGCCAGGTGGCCGGCGCTACGCAGATGAGGCTCATCGCCAGCATCAGCACCACCGCGGCATGACCGCGCCTCGACTCCGGCGGCTCGCTCTGGGCGACACGGTAGAGTCCCATGAGCGGCGCGAGCAGCAGCATGTCGTCGTACCAGCGGTGGTAGCTCCAGATGCGCGCCACGACGCCGAGGATGCCGAATACCACCCACGGGTCGGCGCGGTGCGCGGCGAAGGTGAACACCCCGGCGCCGGCGAGGATGAGCAGCGACGCCGTCAGCGCCCATTCACCCTGTCCGGCCATCGCCAGCCAGGAGTGCACGTTGCCATGCGCATTCACGAGTTCGACGAGCCCTTGCTGCGCGAGCCACCGGCTGATCAACTCGGAAAGAGCCGGCTGCTGGAAATACGCGGCGAAGAGCGTGAGCGCCACATATCCCGCCACCAGGCTCACGGCCGGGCCCAGCCCGCCGAGGGCCACCAGCAGCCAGACGAACGGCGCGCTGAAGGTCGGCTTGACCAGCGCGACCAGGATCAGAAGCGTGGCAGCGCCGGTTTGCAGCGTTGACCGGTTGCGGCGCGCCAACAGTGCCGTGGCGGCCACCGACGCCGCCATGGCGTGGATGCCGACCTGGCCGATGCGCAGCGCGGCGGCCATCGAGTACGCGGCCGTGACCACGCCAATCAGGAACAACTGCCCGGCGAGAGGACCCCGGGCCGCGCGGGCATATTCGCGGGCGATCCAGGCCACGCACAGGAGTGCGGTCAACGTCCACACCGCCCGCACGGCGGTGGCGCTCATGCCCCAGCCGACCAGGGTGTAGAACAGCGCGTAACTAGCCGGCGGATAGTCTGCGCTTTCGATTGCGCCGTAGACTTGCGCGCCCGAGAACCAGGTGGCGGCCTCAGTGCGCCTCCACATCAAGTCGTTCGAGACCATGTTCTGGGCGGGAGTGAAGACCGAGATGTAGCCGTCGAGGGTCAGACGATAACAGGCGCCGATGAAGAAGACCGCCGCCAGGCCGCCCAGGACCCACCGCCATCCATCGAGGGCCGATCGATAGCCTGAAGACGTCATGCGCACTCCGGTCGTCGCCTGCCTCCGGGGTGAAGGCAACTTGAGAACGATTCCGAGACTCAGCCTGATAGCGACGTGGGCGAACAATCTCACAGGCCGGCGGCGTTTCCAACCCTATGTGTGAGCCGGCTCGACTATTCGGCGTGAACGGAGGCGTGCGAAGGCGAGAACGAGCAGGATCAGGAGGGCCATGCTGGGCAACTGTCGCAGCAGATACAGCGCCGCCGCGGTCGGGAGTGTCCCGTCAAGTGGTGGATCGGCGCACACCATTCGTGAGCTGAGTACGGTCTACGTGATCGCGGCGAGGATCTCCCGGGCCGTACTCGAGAGCGACGGCGAGGCCGGCTGTTGCAGCGGCTGGCGTCTTCCCGCTCGAGGTCGGGCAGCTCCTCGACAATCTGTTCCGGCGTCAGCCCGGCCGCAAGCAAGTCGAGCACGTCGGTGACGCGGATGCGCAGCCCCCGCACGTACGGGTGTCCGCCGCACTGAGCCGGATCGACGGTGATGCGGTCGGCGGTTTCATTGATGGTCCGGGTGGGCCATTCCGGTCCTTTCGAATCAAGGACTTGGAGTTGGTGGACCTGACCCGCGCCAGTTGGAACCGATGGCACTTCTGGTTGCGCCAGCTGGCGAGTCTTCGAGAGGCGGTCTGAGCGTCGGCGTGCACTTCGTCGTGGTGACTTCGCGCCGTCAACCACGCACTGCGCGTGCTGCACGTATGATACGTGCAGGAGGTGTCTGCCGTGTCCGCCAGCGAGACCACCAGCGGCATGTACAGACACCGCGTCACGCCATCCCGCGGAGTCGAGGAGGATCCGTGAGTTATGTCCGCACCGCCGTCGTCGCCGCCATCCTGGCCCTGAGCGCGGCTGCCGCTACGGCCCAGCCACTTGGCACCTACCAGTGGCAGCTGTACCCCTACTGCAATGTCATCACGCTCGCGATCGCGCAGTCGGGCGCGATCTACACGCTGCACGGCACCGACGACCAGTGCGGCGGGCCCACCGCGGCTGCCGCCACCGGCCTGGCCTTCGTGAATCCCAACGGCTCGCTCGGCTTCGGCATCACGATCGTCACCTCGCCGGGCGGCACGCCGGTCACGGTGGACGCGTCGATCACACTGCCCGGGCTGAGCGGCACATGGCGCGACAGCGGCGCCCGCACGGGCGCGTTCGTGTTCTCGCCCAGCGCCGGGTCGGGTGGCGTGCCGCGGCCTTTGCCGGAGCCGGCTCTCGAGAACGTGGTGCAGGTGCTGCGGCAGCAGGTGGCGGCACTGGAACTGACCGCCGTGCACCTGGCGACCGGCAACGCCGTGATTCCGCCAGGGGCCCTGCTTACTGGCGTGCTGAGCTTCCAGCGTGCAGCGCCCGCCGGCCTCACGACCGGCAGCGAGACCATCCTGTTCCCGGCCGAGGCCCCGGTGGCGCTGACCGACGCAACGGTGAACCTCCAGCCGATTCTATATGGCAGCGACGGCGACCACGAGTGCACTGGCACGGTGGCAGCGCCTACGGCTCCACCTGGAAAGGTGTGCATCTACATGAACCGCTGGGGCAGCGGCATGAGGTTCTACAACGGCCAGGCGCTGCCGTTGCCTACCAAAGGCTTCAAGGTCGCGTGGACCAGTGACGGCACGGCCCCGGTCGAGGAGATGAGCGGGTCGTGGGCCTACCGGGCGCCGTGATGCCGAGAGGATACGAGGCAGGCGCGCCACCGCACGCTTCCTGCTCAGGAAGTGGAGGGGCGCTCGCGGCGTAGATCAGTCCGGCTCGAGCAATCGGAGGAAATCGGCGGGCCGGTCGAACACATACTCCGGTGCCTCGGCCGCCAGGGACTCCCGCGAGTTGAAGCCCCAGGTGACGGTGGCGATCGGCACGCCGGCTTCCTGCGCGGCCTTCACGTCGCGCAGCTCATCCCCGATGTAGAGCATCTGCTCGGGGCGGAGGGAGAAGGTCCTGCGGATGGACTTGAGATGCTTCGCCTTGCCGGTGAGCCTGGACGTGGACGAGACGAAATCGAACTGCCCACGCAAGCCATGTGCCTCGAGGAAGATGTCGACGTTGGCGGCGGAGTTCGACGTGAGGATGCCGAAGCCATCCACATGGCGTCGCAGTTCCACCAGCACCTCACCCATGCCGGCGACGAGCTGCAGGCGCCCGATGTTGCCCCGCATCACGCTCGTGCCCCTCGCCAGCAGCGCCGGCACCCGCCGTTTCGGGATATTCAGGTGGAGTAGGAGTTGCGCGAGCGAGAGATGCCGCAGCTGGCTCAGCTCCTCCTCCTCGACCTGACGGATGCCGTAGTCGGGCGCGAGCTGGTTGAAGATCCGGCGCGTCTCGCCGAGCGTGTCGGCAATCGTGCCGTCGAAATCGAAGATGAGCAACCGGTAGAGCATCTGGCGTAATCCTAAATCAGGGTTCGCGCGGAGGCATCCTCGCGTTCGCAGCACGAATCCTGCCGCGCGCCGCCGATCTCTGGGTACAGGCGTCGCTCGAACAGCGGCAGCGGCTCCAACAGCTTCGGCCGATTGAGACAGGAAGGTAGGATTGGTGGACCTGACCGGGATCGAACCGGTGACCTCCTGAATGCCATTCAGGCGCGCTCCCAACTGCGCTACAGGCCCATCTCGTACGGGAAGACTTCGAATAATACCAGATTCCGCCCGTCCCCGGCCATGGTCGACCACCGCGGCGCCCGCGCGGAGACGCCGCCCGCTGGCCGGGGCGCTCAGTACTCGCTGAAGATCCGCTGGATCTCGTCGCGATTGCTCGTCTTGCTGAGCGCCAGCATCAGCAGGATGCGCGCCTTGACGGGGATGTGGTCCTCGGCCGAGAGGCTGAAGGCGCGGCGGCGCTGCTGGGCCGGCGTCAGAGTGGCCGGGCCCTGGCCGCGGTTCGGCGCGATCCGGCCAGCGCCGGTGCGCGTCGAGGTCACGACGAAGACGCCCTTTTCGGTCGCGTAGTCGATGCCTTCGCCCTGCGTGCCGCTCGTGGCGCCGGCGCCCGCGCCCGCAATCACGATGCCCTTGGCGCCAAGGTCCACGAGCGCCTTGATCACGTCGCCAGTGGCGCCCTGGTAGACCATCACCACATCCACGCGCGGCAGCGACGTCATGTTGCGCACGTCGAACTCGCTCGTGTGTGTGTGGCGCTGCAGGATCTCGCGGAAGATGGCCACCTTGTCGCGATCGACGATGCCGAGCACACCGTGTGTCGGGCTACGGAACGTCTGCAGGCGCAGGGCGTCGGTCTTCGTCACGTCGCGCGCCGAGTTGATCTCGTCGTTCAGCACCACGAGCACGCCCTTGCCACGGGCGGCGGGGGAGGCGGCCACGCGCACGCCTTCGAGCAGGTTGGCGGCGCCTTCGTAGCCGAGCGTGCTCGGATTGCGCATCGAGCCCACGACCACGACCGGCCGAACGTCCTTCACCGTGAGGTGCAGGAAGAACGCCGTCTCTTCGAGCGTGTCGGTGCCGCTCGTCACGACGATGCCGGCCAGCTCCTTGTCGGTCGCGAAGAGGTCGTTGACCCGGCGGGCGAGCTGCAGCCACTGCTCGAGCGTGATCTGGCTGCTCGCGACGTTGAGGAACTGTTCGTGGGTGAGCGTGGCGGCACGCTCGAGGCCCGGCATCGACTTCGCCAGCTCGTCGGCCGTGAGGCGGCCGCCGTCACGGTTCGAGATGGTGCCGCCGGTGGCGACCATGTGCACCCGCGGCAGGGCCTGGGCGAAAGCGGTGGACACGGTCGTGGCCGCGAGCAGCCACACACAGGCGAGGAGACGAAGACGCATGGCGCCTATTCTCATCGATTTCCGGAACGAATGTGGCGTCAGGCCACCGTGAGGGGCTAGCGGGGGCGCGAGGCCGAGACGAGCGACAGCCAGTTGGTCAGCTCGCGCGCGGCGAGCTCCGGTGTCTTGCCGTAGAACGGCATGAGGGCCGTGGGCATGCCGGGACGGCGGGCCAGCTTGGCGCGCCACTGTTCCTGCGACACGGCATGCACTTCGATGTGGTACGTGCGGCCGGCGATTTCTTCTTCGTAGCGGTGGATGTCCACGTGTGGGTGTCGGCTGGGGGAAGTGTCAGACAGGTAACGAAGGAGCGACGATTCTACGTGGCTGGTGGAGCGAAACAAGCGAAGGTCGGTACGAAGGCGTGGCCTCTGCCGGGTTTGGGCGGCGACTTGGCTGGACTTCCCGCCACGAAAAAACTTGCCTCCACGCGTTCTCCACAGGGTTTGCACCGTCCGTCCACAGGTTTTCCACAGCGGCCAATCCGCTGCCGCCGACGTCTGCTCCTCGAGACGTGTCTTGACCGCCGGAAGAAGCCCCACGTACGCTCTCAGGATGCAGCAGTGGCGAGGCGCCGTCATGGCGCCGATGGTGGCGGTGTTCCTCGCGGCGGCCGCCGCGGCGA
>JBIKUN010000048.1:0-28035 GCA_044347565.1 Vicinamibacterales bacterium
CGCAGTAGAACGCGCCGGTCACGTTCACGTCGAAGATCGCCTGCCACTGCTCGGGCGTCACGAGTTCAAGCGGCTGCCCCACCTGGCCCAGCACGCCGCCGGCGTTGTTCACGAGCACATCCACGCGCCCGGTGGCCGACGTCGCCTGTGCCACGCAGGCGTCCACAGCCGCGCGGTCGCGGACGTCGAGCACGACGGCGCAGCAGGTGCCGCCGGCAGCCCGGCTGAGGGCCTCCGTCTCGCGCAGTTCATCGGCGAGCACGTCGCAGGCCCACACGTGGGCGCCGCGTGTGGCGAACGCCAGGCTGATCGCGCGTCCGAAGCCGTGCGCCGCCCCGGTGACAAGCGCTGTCATGCCCGTGAAGTCGATGTTCATGAGGGTGTCGTGCCGGTCAGCGCGGCTGCCAGCGTATCGAGTGTCTCGAGCGCCTGCGGACGTTCGCCGCGTTCGATGTCGTGGATGAGCGCGACCAGGCGCGCGGTGAGCGGCACGGGCACGCCGGCCTCGGCGGCGAGCGCCACGACGATGCCGAGTTGGGCGTCCACCTCGGTGGGCCGCTTGCGGATTGCCAGATCGCGCCAGATGCCGCTGTGCGACTTGGCGGACTTGCGGTTGTGCGAGACCAGCGCGTCGAGCGAGGCCTCTGCCGCGCCGGCCGGCACCGACGGGCTGTAGGCGAGCGGATCGAAGCCGTCGAACGCCTCGGGGACGACCGATCGCGCCGCCGCCACCGCCAGCATCTCGCGTGCGAGGGCGATGTACACAGGGCGGTACGCGGGCATCGCCAGCGCATCGGCAATCGACTCGTTGGTCAGCGCCGTGGCAAAGAGCATCGCGCCATAGGCTTCCTTGCCCCACAGGTAGCCCCAGATGTTCGGCGTGACGATGGCGCGTGCATCGAACACCTGCCAGCTGTCGCGGATCGCCGTCGCCCTCGGCGTGACGCGGCCATCGATCTCACCCACCACCACGGCCCCGCGGCCGCCGTAGTGGACCACGCCGGGCTCCAGGTAATCCGCGCCGAAGTTCACGAACGCGCCCACCGTGCGCGATGTGCCGACCACACTGGCGATCGCGAGTTCGTTCAGGCCGTTCTGGGCCGACACGACGTAGCCCTCGGCCGACAGGTGCGGCACGAGCGTCCGCACCGCCGCCTCGGTGTGATGCGCCTTGGTGGCGAGAATGATTTCATCCCACGTGCCGGACAGGCTCGCGGGCGTGAATGCCGGCACACGCACGGTGAACGTGTCGATGGGGCCGGTAATGCGAAGTCCCTCCTGCGCGATGGCCTCGACATGTTCGGCCACCGTGTCTACGAGTGTGACGTCGCGTCCGGCTCGGGTCAGATACGCGCCCAGCGTACCGCCGATGGCCCCCGCGCCCCAGATGAGCGTGCGCGGCGCCGAAGACGCGCTCACGTGGCGTCGCCCCAGGTGCCGTCGAGCAGCGCCCGTGTTTCGTCCACCGCCACCTGCCACAGCGCCAGCACCTCGTCGTCCGGCCGCTCGTAGTAGCCGCCGAAGTTGCCGTCGCCCAGGTACTGCTTGAGCGCCACCGGGTCGAGCGCGCGCACGCGCGCCATGTCCACCATGGGCCGCGGCGTCTCCGGCACCGTCACCCCGGGCAGGCGCGTCCACGGGAAGTTCTCCATCCACGAACCGTGTGATGCTACGGGGTCGATCGCCTGCACCTTCGCCCACGTCTGCGACGCGTTCCACCAGTTGTGGAAGATCACGCGGCAGCCGGGATGATCCGCGGCCCACTCGACGGCCAGTTGCTGCACGGCGCTGTTGCCGCCGTGGCCATTCACGATGAGGATGCGCCGGAAGCCGCTGTGCGCCAGGCTGTCGAGGATGTCGCCCACGACGCGCAGGTGCGTGTCGACTTTGAGCGACACCGAGCCGGGGAACTCACGGAAGTACGGCGTCACGCCGTAGGGCAGCACGGGAAACACGGGAATGCCCAGCGGCTCGGCCGCATCGAGCGCCAGGCGCTCGGGCAGGATGCAGTCGACCGTCAGCCGCAGGTAGCTGTGTTGTTCGGTGCTGCCAAGCGGCAGGATGGCGCGATCGTCGCGCTGCAGGTACTGCTGCACCTGCATCCAGTTCATGTCGCTGATGCGCAACGTCGGTCTCCGGGGCAAGGGGACAGGCGCCGCATGTCAGCGCGCCATGCCGTCCGCCCGGCGCAGAGTAGCACGGCCCGTGTGCGCGCCACTGCGTAGCCACACGCTGGTCGGGATTGCCTGGGGCACCGGTGCGTTCGTCCTGCTCGGTGACGCCGGTGGCTGCACCTGGACGTGGTCGATCGACGGCGTGCCGCTCATCTTCGCGCCCGGTGTGGTCGTGTCGCTCGTCTGGCCGCGCCCGGCCGCAGGCGGGGCACCCGCACACGTGCGGTCCGTTCCCGGCTTCGCTCCGCAAGGCACATCTCGTACGGTGTGGCGAATCCGGCCACGAGCGACGGTGCGCCGATACCTGCGGCGGAGGCACCGCACGGCACCCCTGACTTTTCCGCACGGATGCGATGGCACTGGCCTTGTAACGTTGCCTGGCATGACCGAGTCTGCGTTCGCGCTGCCTGCGGCTCCCCCAACGACCTTTCCGGACGTCGTCGCGTGGCTCGCGGCCCAGCCGCAGTTTTCCGTGGTGCAGATCGGCGCATTCGTGGGCGCCACCGATAACGACCCGCTCCACTCATTCCTCACCTCGGCGCTTGCCGCGGCCCACGCCCGAGGTGCGGCATCGACCGCCGTGCTGGTCGAGCCGGTCGCAGATTACTTCGAGCAGCTGCAGCGCGCCTACGCCGGTGTGCCAGGCATCCGTTTCGAACAGGCGGCCATCGCCGAGTCAGCCGGCACGCGCGACTTCTATCGCCTGGCCGCTGATCCGGTGGCCCACGGCCTGCCGGCGTGGCTGTCGCAGCTGGGCTCGCTGCGTGCCGATCGCATGACGGCGCTCTGGGACCGCTACGAACGCGGCCACCTCGTGGACGAAAGCGACCGGCTCACGCGCTTCTATCGCGAGCACCAGGTGGTCGAGCCGGTGACCTGTATCACCTTCGACATGCTGCTCGAGCGCCACGGGCTCACGCGCGTGGACCTCCTGCAGATCGACGCGGAGGGTTACGACTACGAGATCCTGCGCACCATCAACTTCCGCCGCGTCCGCCCGACGTTCATCAACTACGAGCGGGTGCTGCTGCAGGACGACGAGCCCGCCTGCCGCGCCATGCTCATGGCCGCGGGGTACACCCTGACCGACTGGGGCCAGGACACGCTCTGCAGCAGCTGCGACGGCCCTGTCCCAGGAACCGCTCGATGACGGCTGCCTGCACCTGCCTGCCGTCGGGGCCCGCGGTGGTCTCCAAGTGGCACAGCGCCTCCGCCCACGGCGGTTCGAACTGGGGCTTCCGCTGTTCGCTGGTTGCCCATGTGCGGAAGGGCTACGGCGTGGTGGTGATGACCAACGGCGACGCCGGCGGCGGCGTGATTGCGGAGATCGAAGCGCGCGTGGCCAGCGCCTACGGCTGGGACTCGTTCGACAAGCCGCTGCTGCGCTGACGGCCGTGGGGGGCGTGCCCGGGCAGCGCTACACTCACCCCATGCCGGGGAGGACCGGATGCGTCCAGCCGCGCCAGCCACCGACATGCGGCCCACGTACGACTTCCTGCTGTTCCCCGAAGACGGGAAGCGGCACGAGCTCATCGACGGGGTGCACTACGTGACGCCGTCGCCACGGCTGCGTCACCAGAATCTCGTGGCGCCGGGGTACGGCATCGACGTCCGCACGCTCTTTCGATCGACTCTCTGAGAGCGGCGAGTTACCCACTGCGCATAAGGGGCCGATCGTGGCCTTGGGGGCGGCGCCGTGACCGCGCCCTACCGGCTCGAAAATCGACCCCTGACGTTTCCGCGGAAACGCGACAGGCACGTGGCATGGCGGCGATGCGCCTGCGCACGCGGTGGCCGCCGTAACGCCTCGCTCTCCGAACCCTTGGGTAGCGGGTAGCTGCTACTCGCGGCGCTTCGGGTAGAGGAATACCCGATCAAGTCTGTCACACCAAGGTCCGATGGTCGACATGGCTGTGCGTGCTCAGGATCCCGCCGATACACGCGGGTTTCCTAGTTGAATCGGCCCGGGAATCTCGGAGGGCGTGTTCTGTGACTTAGGCCGCGGTGGCCTGCTGATAGTAGCGCGCCTCGTACTCGGCGGGTGGCACGTAGCCGATCGGCCCGAAGAGTCGCCGATGATTGAACCAGTCCACCCACCGCAACGTCGCGAACTCGACGTCTTCGAGCCCCTGCCATCGGTCGCGGCGGCCGATGACGTCCGTCTTGTAGAGGCCGATCACCGACTCGGCGAGGGCGTTGTCGTAGGAATCGCCCCGACGTCCGACGGAGGGCGCGATCCCTGCCGCTGCGAGGCGGGTGGTGTACCGCATCGAGACGTACTGCACGCCACGGTCACTGTGGTGCACCACATCGGGCAGGTCGTCGGTGCCGCGGCGGAGCAGCGCCTGCTCGAGCGCGTCGAGCACGAAGTCGGTGTGCATGGTCGCCGCCACCTTCCAGCCGACGATGCGCCGCGCAAACACATCGATCACGAACGCCGTGTAGACAAAGCCCTCGGCCGTCGCCACGTACGTGAAGTCCGAGACCCAGAGTTGGTTCGGCCGGGTGGCCGAGAACTGACGGTCGACCAGATCGGGCACCGCGGCCGTCGCATCCGGCGACGTGGTGATCACGGCAGGACCGCCCCGCACCACGCCGCGCAACCCCAGGTCTTTCATGAGCCGCTCGACCGTGCAGCGCGCGACAGGGACACCGTCGCGCTTCAGCTGGCGCCACACCTTCTCGGCGCCGTACACCTGTTCCTGCTCGTGCCACACGCGGGCGATCGTCGGCCGCAGCACGGCATCCCGCTGGACGCGGGCCGCCCGCCGCGTCGGATCGGCCTCCTGGGCTTTGTGGCGCCAGTACGTCGATGGGGCGATCGGCAGATGCGCGCAGATCGACTCGACCCCATACGTGTCGCGCTGCGCGTCCACGCAGGCGACCATCATTTCGATCGGCGGTCGAGTTCCGCCTGCGCGAAAAACGCCGAGGCCGTGCGCAAAATGTCGTTGGCGCGCTTCAGCTCGCGATTCTCCCGCTCCAGGACCTTCAGCCGCTCGCGCTCGCTCGTGGTGAGCCCAGGCCGCTGGCCCGCATCGCGCTCGGCTTGGCGCACCCAGCGCCGCACCACCTCGGTCGTGCAATCCAGCTTCTCGGCAATCGAACGAATCGCCGCCCACTGCGACGGGTACTCATGCGCATGCTCGTGCACGAGGCGTACGGCGCGCTCGCGAAACTCGACGGGATACTTGCTCGGTCGGGCCATGGGCTCCATCCTCTCTCTGAAAGAGCCCTCCGACAAACCCGGTCCGATTCAGCTCAAGCGCCACGGCATAGCGTTGGGCCTGCTTCGTCGACACGCCCATCTGCCGAGCGATGGTGGCATAGGACGGAAACGGAGCCTGCTCGTCCCACTTGAACTACATCAGGTGAAGGACGAACGTGGCCTCACCGTGCGTGAGCGAAAACGGCTTCAATCGCGCGTACGTCTTGAGGAAGAACGTCGACGTCATGACGAAGCCGTCCTCGAAGAACTCGGCGTGCTGCCACCGCTTAGCCGCACTGCGATCTGGTGGCGGCGAGACCGGCACTGCACCCGCCGGAAACGGAACAACGTGGCTATCGTTCGCGATGATGGCGATCCCTAAAGTCCCTAGTCCCTGTCCTTATGCGTACATCCCGCGCATCCGCGTGACCGTGGCGACACGGTTGATGGCCACGATGTAGGCGGCGGTGCGCATGTCGACGTTGTGCTTCTTCGCCGTCTTGAGCACGGCGTCGAAGGCCTCGACCATCTTCACTTCGAGGCGTTCGTTCACTTCCTTCTCCGACCAGAAGTAGCCGTGGCGGTCCTGCACCCATTCGAAGTACGAGGTGGTGACGCCGCCGGCGTTGGCGAGAATGTCGGGCACGACGAACACGCCGCGCTTGTGCAGGGCGTGGTGCGCGTCGGGCGTGGTCGGGCCGTTGGCGCCTTCGATGACCATCTTCGCCTTGATGCTGGCCTGGTTGTCGGCCGTGATCTGGTTCTCGAGCGCGGCCGGCACGAGCACGTCGACGTCGAGCGCGAAGAGCTGGTCGTTCGTGATCGGCTCGGAGCCCGGGAAGCCGGCCACCGTCTTGTGCTCGGCCGCCCACGTGAGCAGCGCCGGCATGTCGAGGCCCTTCGGGTTGTGGACGCCGCCCTTCCAGTCGGTCGCGGCGACGATCTTCGCGCCTTCGGCGTGCATCAGCTCGGCGCCGATCGAACCGACGTTGCCGAAGCCCTGCACGGCCACCGTCGAGCCCTTGAGCTCGAAGCCCAGGTGGCGGGCCGACTCGCGCGCGATGATCATCACGCCGCGGCCGGTCGCTTCGCGACGGCCGAGCGAGCCGCCCATTTCCACGGGCTTGCCGGTGACGACGGCCGTGGCGGTGTGGCCGACGTGCATGGAGTAGGTGTCCATGAACCACGCCATGATCTGGGCGTCGGTGTTGACGTCGGGCGCCGGCACGTCCTTCTCCGGGCCGATGGCGTCGATGATCTCGGCCGTGTAGCGGCGGGTCAGCGCTTCGAGTTCGCGCTTCGACATCGTGGTCGGGTCACAGATGATCCCGCCCTTGCCGCCGCCGAAGGGCACCTGCGCCACGGCGCACTTCCAGGTCATCCACGCGGCGAGTGCCGTGACTTCATCGAGCGTGACGCCGGGATGGTAACGGATGCCGCCCTTGGCCGGGCCGAGCGTGATGTTGTACTGGACGCGGTAGCCGGTGAAGACTTCGATCTGGCCGTTGTCGCGCTGGATGGGGCACGAGACCGCGATCTGCCGCTTCGGGTGGGTCAGGATCTGCCAGATCCCGGGGTCGAGGTCGAGAATGCGCGCCGCCCCTTCGAACTCCTGAAGCATCGCGCTGAAGACGCTGCCATGTTTGGGCATGGATGGATTCCTCTGTGTGCCCGGTCAGCCCACCTGGGCCGCACTCGGGCGGGTCGAACAAACGATCAAAAGTAGCCCGCCTGTGACGTCGATGTCAATTGCACGTTCATGCCATGCGTTCAGGTTATCGAGTGTCGAGCGCCGATCGACGCCCTCGTGCGCCGGGGCGCCACCGCATGCCTGTCGTGGACGTTCGCAGACATCGTCGACCCAGGCGTATCCTCTATACTGAAAACGATGGCCAGACCGGTGATCCCGACGACAGGCGAGAAGGCACGCTGGACGCGTGAGGTCCTCGAGCCGACCCTCCGTAAGTCGCCTGAAAGGCCCGGACCGTTCACCACGATCTCCGGGCGCGCGATCGACCGCCTGTACACGGCTGACGATGTGGCCGGCATCGACACCCCCCGGGATATCGGCACTCCGGGCGAGTTCCCGTACGTGCGCGGCATCCACCCCACGGGGTACCGCGGCAAGCTGTGGACGATGCGGCAGTTCGCCGGCTTCGGCACGCCCGAAGAGACCAACGCCCGCTACAAGGAACTCATCGCCGCCGGCGGCACCGGCCTGAGCGTGGCCTTCGACCTGCCGACGCTCATGGGCCGCGACCCCGACCATCCGCTGTCACTCGGCGAGGTGGGAAAGTGCGGCGTGAACATCACCTCGCTCGCCGACATGGAGCGGCTGTTCGAGGGCATCTCGCTCGCCGACATCACGACGTCGATGACGATCAACTCGCCGGCGCCGATGATCTTCGCGATGTACCTCGTGGTGGCCGAGAAGCAGGGCGCCGACTGGAAGAAAATCTCCGGCACCATCCAGAACGACATCCTGAAGGAATTCATCGCCCAGAAGGAATACATCTTCCCGCCGCGGCCCTCGATGCGGCTCATCACCGACATCTTCGGCTTCTGCACCCGCGAGGTGCCGCGCTGGAACACGATCTCGGTGAGCGGGTACCACATCCGCGAAGCCGGCTCGACGTCGCTGCAGGAGCTGGCCTTCACGCTGCGCGACGGTCTCGAATACGTGCAGTACGGCGTGGACGCCGGCCTCAAGGTCGACGACTTCGTGCCGCGCATCTCGTTCTTCTTCAACTCGCACAGCGACTTCTTCGAGGAAATCGCCAAGTTCCGCGCCGCCAGGAAACTCTGGGCGGAGGCGATGCAGACGCGCTTCGGCGCCACCGACCCGAAGTCGTGGCAGCTGCGCTTCCACACGCAGACGGCCGGCGTGTCGCTCACCGCGCAGCAGCCCTACAACAACGTCGTGCGCACGGCGCTGCAGGCGCTCGCGGCGGTGCTCGGCGGCACCAACTCGCTGCACACCAACTCGCTCGACGAAGCGCTGTCGCTGCCCACGAAGGAAGCAGTCACGATCGCGCTGCGCACGCAGCAGGTCATCGCCCACGAGAGCGGCGTGACCAACGTGGTCGACCCGCTCGGCGGCTCCTACTTCGTCGAGGCGCTGACGCGCGAGATGGAGCAGGGCACGCTCAAGTACTGGGACACGATCGACCGCATGGGCGGCATGGTCGAGGCCATCGAGCTCGGCTATCCGCAGAAGGAAATCGCCGAAGCGTCGTACCAGTTCCAGCAGGCGGTCGAGCGCAAGGAGAAGATCATCGTCGGGGTGAACGACTTCATCCAGGAGAACGAGCCGCCGATCGCGATCCTCTACATCGACGACACCGCCTCCGACATCCAGCTGAAGCGGCTCGAGCAGCTCAAGGCCTCGCGCGACGACGGCGCCGTGCGCCGCACGCTCGACGCGCTGAAGAAGACGGCGGCCGGAACCGGCAACACCATGGAGCCGATGCTCGAGTGCGTGCGCGCCTACTGCACGGTCGGCGAGATGTGTGATGCCCTGCGCGACGTGTGGGGCGAGTGGGAAGAGACGCCGATCATCTGATTCCCGCAGGGAACAGGGCACAGGGACAGGGAACGGGGAACAGATGGATCGCAAGATTCGCGTAGTGATCGCCAAGCCCGGGCTGGACGGGCACGACCGCGGGGCGAAGGTGATCGCCCGCGCGCTGCGCGATGCCGGGATGGAGGTCATCTATACCGGCCTCCGGCAGACGCCCGAGATGATCGTGGGGGCCGCGCTGCAGGAAGACGCCGACGTGATCGGACTATCGATTCTGTCAGGCGCGCACATGCACATCTGCCCGAAGGTGGTGGAGCTGCTCAGGGCGCAGGGCCTCGACGACGTGCTCGTCGTCGTCGGCGGCATCATTCCCGATCAGGATCTCCCGAAACTGCATGCGATCGGCATCACCGGTGTCTTCATTCCTGGCACGCCGATGCAGCACATCGTGGATTTCATCGCCGCCAACGCCCGCGTCCGTTCCGACGCCTGACGGCCCGGAGCTTGCACCGCAGGGGACCGGAGAGTGGTCCCCATGACGGTTGCGCGCCCCCGTGTCCTGCTGATCTCCGAAAGCCGCATCACGCGCCGCGTGGTCGAGATGACCTTCGCCGATGAGCAGGTCGATCTCGTCTCCGCCGTCACGAGCCAGGAGGGCCTGGCGGCCTGGGAGGCCACGCCAGCCACGGTGGTGCTGGTCGACCTCGTCATGGACGCGCCGCCCGATGGCTTTTCCGTGGCACGCCACGTCCACGCCCACGCCGGCGATCGTCACGTGGCCGTGCTGCTCATGGCCGGCCAGAACGACGCGGTCGATGACACCGAGATGGCGGCCGCCGGCGTGCGCGACGTCCTCCGCACGCCGCTCGACTCGCTGCAGCTCATCGAGGCGGTGCGTGGCGCCGTGCGCGTGAGCCTCGGTCAGGCGCCGTGGGCGCCGCCGGCGCTGCCGGAACCCGTCGCCCCGCCCGCCGGGGTGGTCGACACGCCCGCCCCCGCGCCGGCGCCCGCCGACGTGCTGCACGAGGAGGCTTCTGCGATGACCACGGCCGACACCACCTTGCCGCACCCGCTGCGCGACCAGGATCTCGAACGTGTGGCCGCGCGCGTCGCCGCCATCTGGAGTGGCGACGAAGACCGCGAGCGCCGCCTCGCCTCGCTGCTCACCGACCGCGCCGAGCAGGCCGCCGCCGCGACCGCGGCTGCCGCCGCCGAACGGGTGGCGCCGGCGGCGACGAGCGAAGCGGCCGAGCGGCTCGTGCGCGAACTCGCGCCGGCGCTCGTGGCCGAGGTCGCGCGCCTTGTCGTGGCCGACGTGTCCGAGCGGCTCGTACGCGAGGAGATCGCGCGCATGCGCTCGTCGGCCGTCGCCCGTTAGGGCCCGGCCGCGACGCCGGCGCGGTTGCACGCGCCGGAGCGACTCGGTACGATGAGGGACTGTCCGCGGTTCCGTGGCCGCGCCCTTGTCCCATGCACACACCCCAGCCGCCCGCCGTCCCCGCAGCCCCCGCGCTCGAAGGTCTCGAAGCCAGGTTCACCGAGCGCTGGGAGCGCGACGGCACCTACCGGTTCGACCGTTCGCGGCCGCGAGCCGAGGTCTACGCCATCGACACGCCGCCGCCCACCGTGAGCGGCTCGCTGCACGTCGGCCACGTGTTCTCGTACACGCACACCGACATCATCGCCCGCTTCAAGCGGATGCGCGGCATGGCGGTCTTCTATCCGATGGGCTGGGACGACAACGGCCTGCCCACCGAGCGGCGCGTGCAGAACTACTTCGGCGTGCGCTGCGACCCGTCGCTGCCGTACGACCCGTCGTTCCAGCCGCCCGAGAAGCCCGAGAAGCAGCAGGTGCCGGTGTCGCGGCCGAACTTCATCGAGCTCTGCGTGAAGCTCACGGTGGAGGACGAGAAGGCGTTCGAGCACCTGTGGAAGTACCTCGGGCTCTCGATCGACTGGTCGATGACCTACGCCACCATCGCGCCGCCGGCGCAGAAGGTGTCGCAGCTGGCGTTCCTGCGGCTGCTCGGCCGCGACCAGGCCTATCAGCTCGAAGCCCCCACCCTCTGGGACGTCGACTTCAAGACGGCCGTGGCGCAGGCGGAACTCGAAGACCGCGAGATGCCCGGCGCCTATCATCGCCTGCGTTTCGCGCGCGCCGACGCCCCCGGCACCTACGTCGAGATCGACACGACACGCCCGGAACTGCTGCCGGCCTGCGTGGCACTCGTCGCCCATCCTGATGACGCCCGCTACCAGCCGCTCTTCGGCACCCACGTCGTGACGCCGCTCTTCGGCGTGCGGGTGCCGGTCGTGGCGCATCCGCTCGCCGATCCGGAAAAGGGCAGCGGCATCGCCATGATCTGCACCTTCGGCGACACCACGGACGTCACCTGGTGGCGCGAGCTGAAGCTGCCGGTGCGCGCGGTGATCCAGCCGAATGGCACGCTGGGTCCGGTGACGTGGGGCAGCGCCGGCTGGGAGTCCACCGACGCGGCGGCGGCGCAGGCCGCCTACGATCAGCTGGCCGGCCTGTCGGCGAAGAAGGCGCAGGCGAAGATCGCCGAGTTGCTGACGGCGTCGGGCGATCTGCTCGGCGCGCCGAAGCCAATCACCCACAACGTGAAGTTCTTCGAGAAGGGCGACCGTCCGCTCGAGATCGTCACGAGCCGTCAGTGGTTCATCAAGACCATCGAACACAAAGAGGGCCTGCTCGGGCGCGGCCGCGAGCTCCAGTGGCATCCTGAGTACATGCGCGCCCGCTTCGAGAACTGGGTGCACGGCCTGAACGGCGATTGGTGTGTCAGCCGTCAGCGTTTCTTCGGCGTGCCGTTCCCGGTGTGGTACGCGGTGCGCGAGGACGGCACGACGGATCACACGCGCCGGCTGCTGCCCGACGCATCGCGCCTGCCGATCGATCCCTCGACCGACGTGCCCGACGGCTACACGGCGGCGCAGCGCGGCCAGCCCGGCGGCTTCATCGGCGATCCCGACGTGATGGATACGTGGGCCACCTCGTCGGTCTCGCCGCAGCTCGTCACCGGCTGGGAACGTGATCCGGAGCTCTTCGCGAAGACCTTCCCGATGGACCTGCGCCCGCAGGCGCACGACATCATCCGCACGTGGCTCTTCTCGTCGGTGCTGCGTGCGCACCTCGAACACGACTCGCTGCCGTGGGCGCACGCGTCGATCTCCGGCTGGGTGCTCGACCCCGATCGCAAGAAGATGTCGAAGTCCAAGGGCAACGTCGTGACGCCCATGGGCATGCTGCAGGAGTACGGCAGCGACGGCGTGCGCTACTGGGCGGCCCGCGGCGGCCCGGGTGTGGACACGGCGTTCGACGTCGGGCAGATGAAGATCGGCCGGCGTCTGGCGATGAAGCTGCTGAACGCGTCGAAGTTCGTGCTCGGCCGCGAGGCGGAAGTGGGCCAGGTGACGGCGCCGCTCGACCGCGCGCTGCTCGCGGGCGTGGCCGACCTGGTGGCGGATGCCACGGCGGCGCTCGACAGCTACGAATACACGCGCGCGCTCGATCGCGCCGAGTCGTTCTTCTGGTCGTTCTGTGACGACTACCTCGAACTCGTGAAGGCGCGCCGCTACGGCGATCACGGCCCCGAAGGTGCGCAGTCGGCCAACGCCGCGATGCGCGTGGCGCTGTCGGTGCTGACGCGGCTCTTCGCGCCCTACCTGCCGTTCGTGGCCGATGAGGTGTGGTCGTGGTGGCAGGCCGGGTCGGTGCACACGGCCGCGTGGCCGACGGCGGACGAGGTGAACGCGCAGCTCGCCTCACCCGGTGAGGCGGCGACGCTCGCCGTGGCCGTGGACGTCACCGGAGCGCTCCGGCGGGCCAAGTCGGAAGCCAAGCTGGGCATGAAGACCGCGATCGCGCGCGCCGTCGTGCGCGACACGGCCGAGCGGCTGGCTGCCCTCGAGACCGTGCGCGAAGATGTGTGCGCGGCCGGCAACGTGCGCGAGCTGGTGCTCGAAGCGGCCGAGGCGTTCTCGTCCGAGGTGACCTTCGAGGCGCCGGCGGGAGGGCCCGCCTGATGACGCTCGCGCCGCCGCCGGTCGAGGCGTATCGCGACCTCGTCGCGCGCGCCCTCGCCGAGGACATCGGCCAGGGCGATGTGACGAGCCGCGTCGTCGTGGACGCGGACCTGCAGGCACGCGGCGTGATCCTGGCCAAGGCGCCGATCGTCGTCGCCGGGCTCGACGTGGCGTTCGACGTGTTCCGGCAGTGTGACCCCGACGTGGTCGTGGACGTGCGCTGGGGCGACGGCGCGCACTGCGAGCGCGGCGAGACGGTCGCCGTCGTCACCGGCCGGGCGCGGGCGCTGCTCACGGCCGAACGCACGGCGCTCAACCTGCTGCAGCGCCTGTCGGGTATCGCCACGCTCACGGCGGCGTACGTGCGGGCGGCGAATGGCCGCATCACCGTGCTCGACACACGCAAGACCATGCCGACCTTCCGCGCGCTCGAGAAATACGCCGTGCGCTGCGGGGGCGGTACGAATCACCGCTTCGGGCTCGACGACGCCATCCTCATCAAGGACAACCACAAGCGGCTGGCCGGCGGCATCACGCCGGCCGTGACGCGGGCGCTCGCCGCGGCCACCGGCCTGCGCGTGGAAGTGGAAGTCGAAACACTCGACGAACTCGACGAGGCGCTCGCGGCGGGGGCGACGTCGGTGCTGCTCGACAACTTCACGACCTATGACCTGCGGCGCGCGGTGGAGCGCGTGGCGGGCCGGGCGCGCATCGAGGTGTCGGGCGGGGTGACGCGCGAGCGCGTGCCCGAGATCGCCTCGACCGGCGCCGACACCGTGTCGGTCGGTGCGCTCACACATTCCGCGCCGGCGGTGGACCTGAGCTTCGAGCTCGAACCGGCGCCGCGCTGACCACCGTGGTGGAGTTCGCCCCTTTGCCGGCCGCGTTCGCCGGCGCCGTGGCGGCGGCGCGTCCCCGCTGCGGCATCCACGTGGTGGAGGTGCGTTACGTGCCGTCGTTGCCGTCCACGATGGACGCCGCGGCGGCCCTGGCCGACGCGGGCGGGCCGCACGGCCTCGTTGTCGTGGCCGGACACCAGACGGCGGGCCGCGGGCGCCGCGGGCATAGGTGGTCGTCGCCGCCGGGGGCCGGGTTGTACTTCTCGACGGTGGTACGGCCGCCGGTCGCGCCGCACGTCGAGGGCGCGCCGAGCCTCATGGGACTGCTCACGCTGGCGGCTGGTCTGGCGGTGGCGGAGGGCGTGGGCCATGCGACCGGGCTCGAAGCGTCGCTCAAGTGGCCGAACGATCTCTTCTACGGCTGCAAGCTGGCAGGCGTACTGGCCGAAGGCCATCGCATCGGCACGGCGGAGCAGCACGTGGTGGTCGGCGTCGGCATCAACGTGCTCGACGTGCCCTACGTGAGCGAACGCGAACGGGCGACATCACTCGAGCGCGAACTCGGCCGCGTCCCCGACGCCGGGGAGGTGCTGGCCGAGGTCCTGTCGGCGTGGGCCGGCCGCTATCAGGACCTGCTTGACGGGCGGTATACGCGCGTCGTCGACCGCTGGCGCCTTCGCGCCACGGGGCTCGCCGGGCGTCCGGTCACGTGGGTGGATGCGCGTGGTGAGCACGAAGGCACGGCCACCGGCGTCGATGCCGCGGGGGCGCTGCTCGTGGACACGGGGGACGAGGTGGTGCGCATCACGTCAGGGGCGGTGCAGTGGCAATGAGCACACAGGAGCCGGTGGTGGCGATGACGACCGACGAGATGCACGCCTACTGTCGCGACGTGGAGGCGTATCTCTGCCGCCGCAACGACGGCCATCTCATCCGCGTCGTCGGGCCGGCGTTCGAACTCGTGAAGGGGTGGGCCGCGCAGGGCATCCCGCTCACCCTGGTGCGCGAGGCGATCGACCGCGTGGTCGAGCGCGCCGACAAGCGCGTTGGGCGGCGCCGGCCGGTGCGCATCGAGTTCTGCGACGACGAGGTGCTCGCCGCGTTCGACCGCTGGCGGCGGGCCGTCGGTGTCACACAGGTGTCGCCAGCCGAGGCCACAGGCGCGCCGAAGCGCGGCTCGCTGCACGCGCACGTCGAGCGCGTAGTCGTGCAGCTGGCGGCGGCGCTCGGCAGCGATCGGGCCCCGGCCGCGCTGAAGCCCGCCATCCAGACCGCGCTCTCCGCGCTCGACAGCGTACTGGCCACGGGCGCGGCGCCGCGCGGCGCGGCGCGGGAGGCGCTCATCGCCGCTCTCGCCGGGATCGATGGCGACCTCGTCGAGGCCGCGGCCGCGGCGCTGCCGGCGGCGACGCTCGCCGCGCTCACCGCCGAGGCGGCGGGGGAACTGGCCGCGTTCCGCGGCCGTCTGCCGGCGGCGCAGTGGGAAGCTGCCGTGGCGGCCGCCCGCGGCCGCCTGGTACGGGCCGCCGTGGGTGTGCCCGTCGTGAGTTTCGACTGATGATACAGCCCGGCGAACTGCTCACCCTCACGATCGAACGCCCGGCGGTGGGCGGGCGGATGATCGCGCGCCACGACAGCGGCATCGTGCTCGTGGCCGGCGCCATTCCCGGCGAGCGCGTGTCCGCGCGCGTCGAGCGCGTGCAGCGCCGCACGGTGTTCGCGCGTACCGTCGAGGTGCTCGAGGCCTCACCCGATCGCGTGGCGGCCGATGCCGGGCTTGCCTGCGGCGGCCACGTCTTCGCGCACATCGCCGCGCCGCGCCAGGCGGCGCTCAAGGCCGAGATGATCGCGGATGCGTTCCGGCGGCAGGGCCGGCTCGAGATTGCGGCCGTGCCGGTGCGCTCCGGACCGGCCGACGGCTACCGCACGCGCGCGCGTGTGCATCTGCGGCGCGGTCGCTGGGGGTTCTTCGAAGAGGGCTCGCACGCGCTCTGCGATATCACGGCCTCACGCCAGCTGCGCGCGGAGAGCGCGGCCGTGCTCGACACGCTCTGCGCCGCCGTGGCCGCCGATCCGAACGCCGCCGCCGAAGTGGAGTGGGCCGAGTCCGTCGACGGCACGCGCACGGTGGCGCACGTGGCGCTGACCGCGTCCGGACCGGGATTCGCGCTCACGCCGGTCGAGGGGCTCGACGGCGCGTCATGGAGCGACGCGCGCGGCCGCCTGCGGCAGGCGTGGGGCGAGCCGTTCGTGGTCGACACCCTCACCGTCGCCGGCGGCGCCGTGGCCAGCGTGGACGTACGCCATCACGTGCGCGCGTTCTTCCAGGGCAACCGCTATCTGCTGCAGGCGCTCGTCGACGATGTCGTCAGCCGTGTGAGCGCGCCCATCGTGGCGGATCTCTACGCCGGCGTCGGGCTCTTCAGCCTCGTGCTCGCGGCGCAGGGCCGCGCCGTTGAAGCCGTGGAGGGGGACGACTGGGCGGCGGGGGACCTGCAGGCCAACGGCGGCCCGACCAGCCGCGTGCACGTGCACCATCGCGCCGTCGAGACCTATGTGCAGCGCACGCGGCTCGATGCGTTCGGCACGGTGGTGGTCGATCCGCCACGCCCGGGTCTGGCGCCCGAGGTGACGACGGCACTCGTCGGCGCGCGCGTGCCGCGCGTGGTGTACGTCTCGTGCGACCCGGCGACGCTCGCGCGCGACGTGCGCCTCTTCGTGGATGGCGGCTACGCGGTGCACGACGTGCACGCGTTCGATCTCTTCCCGCGCACGGCCCACGTCGAGACGGTACTGACGCTGACCCGCTAGGACGGGCGCCGGCAGGCGTCCACGAAGCCTTCGAAGAGCGGCCGGAATTCCCCGGTGCGCCAGAAGTTCTCGGGATGCCACTGCACGCCGAGGCAGAAGGCGCCCGGACGTTCCACGGCTTCGATGACGCCGTCAGGGGCGGTCGCCACCACTTCGAGGCCCGCGCCGAGGTGCTTCACGGCCTGATGGTGCCGGCTGTTCACCTGGCAGCTCTCGCCGTCCACGAGCTTCTCGCGCATCAGCGTCGAGAAGCGCGAGCCCTGCGTGGTCCACACCTCGTGTGCCAGGGCATACCGGGGCTCGCGGACGTCGTGATGGGCGGCGCCGTTCACCTCGGTGGGGATGTCCTGCACGAGGTCGCCGCCGAGCGCCACGTTCAGCAGCTGCATGCCGCGGCAGATGGCGAATACGGGTTTGCCGGCCTCGAGCACGGCTTGCACGAGCGCGATCTCGAAGGCGTCGCGGCCGGGTTCGGCGGCGCCGAAGGTGGCGTGGGGCGTGGCGCCGTAGAGCGCGGGGTCGACATCGCCCCCGCCGGTGAGCAGCAGGCCATCGACGCTGCCCGCGATGGCGGCAGGGTCGTCGGCCAGGGTGAGCTCGCGCGGCGTCGCGCCCGCACGGCGCACCGACTCCAGATAGTCGGACATCTGCCGGCAGGGCGAGAGAGCGATGGTGGGCATGCCGCCAGTCTCCTACATACGGGTCGGCACGTCGATGCCCATCGTGTGCAGGGCGGCGGTGAGCTGCTGGCGCACGTAGCCGAGGGCGGCGGCGCGCCACAGGCGCACGTCCTGGCGCTCCTCGCCGAGCACCGGCAGCGCGTGGTAGACGGCGTTGAAGCCCTGCGCGAGGCCGAAGGCATATTTCGCGAGGCCGGCGAATTCGAGCGTCCGCACACAGCCATCGACGACGTCGTCGAGTTTTGCCGCGTCGAGGACGAGCGACCACAGGCGGTCGGCGGCGTCGTCGCCGGCGAGTGCCGTGGGCGGGTGCGCGGCGACGGCGGCGGCGATGGCGGCGGCGTCGAGCCCGTCGCGATCGCGCAGCTTCTGGAAGATGTTGTTGGCGCGTACGACGGCGTATTGGAGGTACGGGCCGCTCTCGCCCTCGAAGCTCAGGGCTTCGTCGATGTCGAAGGCGATGACCTTGGTGCGCGAGAACTTCACCATGAAGTAACGCACGGCGGCGACGCCGACGCGTTCGGCCGTCTGCCGGGCATCGGCGGCGGGCAGCTCGGGATTGCGTCGCACCACTTCACCGAGCGCCTTGTCGATCATGCGGTCGAGCAGGTCGTCGGCCTTGACGCCCAGCCCCTTGCGGCCCGAGACCTCGACGAACGGCTTGGCCGCTTCCTCCGAGCCCGCCGGCGGCGCGAAGCCCAGCTCGCGCGCCGTCGCGTGCGAGAGCGCCACCATCTCGTACGAGAAGTGCGTGTGCAGCCGCGCCGCCTCGGGATGTCCGGCCACCGCGAGCGCCTGCTTGAGCAGCTGCTGCAGGTAGGCCTGCCGCACATCGATCACGTTGACCGTGGCGGCGGCGGCACCGAACGACGGGTGCGGTTCGACGGCCTCGTCCGCGCGGCTCGTCGTGGCCCAGAGCGTCTGACCATCGAGACGCGTGCCGAAGGTCCGGTACTTGAAGTCGCGGCCGAGTACGCCGAGCTTCCAGAACTGGTAGGCCATGTCCTTGCCGACGTAGGTGACCGTGCCGTTCGAGCGCACGATGACCTTCTCCCGCGGCTCCTCGCCGTCGGTGGTCTCGACGGGCGCCGCCGCCTCGGCCCCGTCGGCCGGCACGCCGCCGTCTTCATCGATGGTCATCACCCAGCAGCCGGCCAGCTTGCCCTCGGTCTGCAGGAAGATGGCGCCTTTGTCCTTGAGGAGCTCGAAGGCGCGGGCCCAGAACTTGAGCCGGAGGATGTCGCCCTCCCAGGTCAGCAGCTCGTAGTCGATGCCGAGCCGGCCCATCGTGACGAGGTGCGTGCGGACGATGCGTTCGGCGACGAACGCGCCGATCGACGCCGAGGGATCGAGGCCGTGTTCGATCTCGTGCAGCGTTGCGGCGCGCACGGCGAGCCGGGCCTTGTCGGCGTCGTACCACTCGGTGACGCGGGCGTAGAGCTCCCAGCAGTAGTAGTCGAACCGTGTCGAGTCGGCAATGGCGCGGACCGCGGCGAGGTCGAGCCCCTCGATGTGGCGCATCCCGACGACGACGTCGGCCACCTGGACGCCGGTGTCGTCGATATAGTTCTGCACCTCGACGGGTGAGCCGCGGAAGCGCAGCGCGCGCACCAGCGTGTCGCCGAGGCAGGCGTTGCGCAGGTGACCGATGTGCGCGGCCTTGTTGGGGTTGATGGCGGTGTGTTCGACGATCGTCTTGCCGCCGCGCGGCACGGTCTCGCCGCGGCCGGCAAGGCGCGCCGTGAGGAAGGCGCCGCGGTCGAGGAACACGTTGAGATAACCGTTCGGCGCCGCCGACACCGAGGTGACGCCATCGATCGGCCCGAGCGCGGCCGCCAGCTCCTGGGCGATGACGCGCGGTGCCTTGCGCAGTTCACGCGCCAGTTCGAAGGCCACCGGCGAGCCGATGTCGCCGAACGCGCGGTTGGGCGGCGTCTCGAGGGGAATGGCCGCCGCGTCGCGGTCGAGCGCGTACTGGGTGGCGAGGGCAGTGCGGATGGCGGAGCGCAGGCGGTCGTAGAGCGGCAGCATCATGATGTGGACCGGATGATCCTAGCGGCAACGGCGGGCCGGCGGCTAGGTGCCGCGCGCGGCGGTGGTTGGACATTGCTTCGGCCGCTGGGGTACCCTCCACGACGCCGCCGCATGTCGGGTCATTCTTCCAGCGCCGCATGGCGGGTTGCCACGCGGAGATCCTCGGGCGTGTTCACGTTGAGCAGCAACCGTCCGTCAGGGTCGAACGGCGTGAGTTCGGCGTCGGTCATGGCGCCCACCGTCAGCTCTTCGAGCGCGTCGGTGACGCGCCACTGCCCCCGATCGATGCGGTTCCTGAGCCGCGGTGCGACGTCCCGATGATAGACCCCACACAACGGCTGCCAGCGGCCGCCCGGCCGCGGCACGATCGCCTCGGCCTCGCCGCGGCGGGCGACCAGTGCGGCGAGAAACGGCGCGGACACGAACGGCAGATCGCCGGCGATCGCGAGCACGTACGGCGTGGGCGACGTGGCGATGGCCGTGTAGAGCGCGCCGAGGGCGCCCGCGGCCACGAGGTCCGGCACCACCTCGAAGGGCAGCCCGGCGAAGACCGCCCCGTCTGGCGCGATGAGACGGGGCACGGCGCCGAGCGCGGCGAGCGCCTCGACCTGGCGGGCGAGCATCGTGTGGCCGGGCGCGAGTTCGACGAGCGGCTTGGTGCGGCCGTCGAGCCGGCGGCCGCGGCCCCCGGCGAGAATCGCGACGGACCACGTCATCATCAGGCCCGTTACGCTAGCAGACTCGTGGAGGCGTGGCGATGACCGACGACGGAATCGGCCGTCTGCTCGTGGCCAGCCTGCACCAGAGCATCGGCGAAGTGCTGCCGACGCGTCTCGACTACTACGAACACTGGCTGTCGCCGATGGGGCTGCGCGAGGGCCGCTCGGGGCTGGCGCCGCTCGGGGCCGTCCTGAGCTTCCTCCGGCAGGAAGGCGAGGGGCCCTACGCCGCCGTGATGACCACGGCGGGGCGGCTCTCGGCCGAGTGGCATTTCGCCGAGGGCGGCGTCTCCCGGCGCCTGATCGCCTGGCAGCCCCGGTGGCTGCGCCGGCGCTCGGCGCTCAGGCGCGCGGCCACGCTGCTGCGGGCGGCCTACCAGCCCCTCGTCGTGAAGACGGCGGTCAATCGCGGCCGCGGCACGTTCACCATGACCGGCAGCGTCTTCTGCACGCTGCGCGACAGGTGGCCGTGGCCGACCTGCGCCTACGCGGCGGGCGCGGTGACGCGGCACCTCGAACTGCATGGCTTCGCGCCGGAGATCCGCATCGACACGTGCCGGGCACAGGGCGGACAGACGTGCACGCTGACCGTGCACTTCGACGGGGTGCCCGAGGGCGAGCCGGCATGAGGCGGCGCACGGTCCTCGTTGCGTGGCTGCTGGCGGCGCTGGCCGTCGTGCCCGCCGCGGCGCAGTCCGGCGCCGTGCTCGTCGTGCCGTTCGAACTCGAGCGGTTCGACCCGCGTGTCGGCTGGCTCGCGGAAGGTGTCGCCGTGGGCGTGACACGCGCGCTCGACCTGCGCGGCGTCGCGGTCGTGTCGCGCGACGAGCGGCTCGCGGCGCTCGAACGGCTGCAGCTGCCGCCGGCCGCCGCGCTCACGCGGGCCACACTCATCAAGGTGGCCGAACTCGTCGGCGCCGGCCGCGTCGTGCTCGGGTCGGTACGCGAGGCCGAGGGCACCGTCACGATCGTCGCCCGGCGGCTCGACATCGAGGAGGCGCGGCTGGTCGAACTGCCGGTCGTCTCATCGCCGGCGCCGCGGCTCTTCGAGGCGTTCATGCGGCTGGCCGACCATCTTGAGGCGCCGCCCGCCGCCGCAGATCGCCGGGTCGCGATCGCGCCCTCGGTGCCGGCCTTCGAGCTGTACGTCCGCGGCCTGGTCGCGACGGCGCCCGACCAGCAGGAGAAGTCGCTGGCCCAGGCGCTGGCGCTGGCATCCGACTACGACGAGGCCCGCAGCGCGCTCTGGGCGGCGCAGACGACGCGTGGGGCACACGAGCAGGCGCTCGCCACGGCCGGCGGCGTCACGGGCACGCGTGTGGCCGGGGCGGCGAGCCCCGCGTGGCGGCTCCGGGCCGCGTCGTCGCTCGTGCAGCTGCGCCGCTTCGACGAGGCGTTCGCGCAACTCACGGACCTTGCCGCGGTGAGCCGCGATCCCGCCGTGTCGTCGCTGCTCGGCGTCGTGCAGCTGCGCCGCGGCTCGACACCGCAGACGGGCCGGGCCACCTACTACTTCAACCAGGCCGTCGAGCGGGACGCGACGAGCGCCGATGCGTGCTTCAACCTCGGCTACGCCTACTGGCTCGACAAGGACGCCCTCGCCGCCGCCTACTGGCTGCGCGAGGCGGTGCGCCGCGATCCGACCGACGGCGATGCCCACGCCGTGCTGGCCGCGGCGCTGGCGGCGAGCGGCGCCGGTCCGGAGTCCGACCGCGAGCGCGAGCTGGCGCGGCGCCTGTCGGAGCGGTGGGAGCACGCCGGCCCCGGCGACACGGTGCCGCGCGGCCTCGAGCGCCTGCCCGACGGCGCGCGGCCGGCCGCGAGCGGCCTCGAGTCCACGTTGAGCGCGGGCGTGCAGCGCGATCAGCGGGCGCTCGCGGCGTTCCATCTTGACACCGCGAAGCGGGCCTTCGAGGCCGGGCGCGATCAGGAGACGATTCGCGAGACGCAGCGCGCGCTCTACCTTACGCCGTACGATGTCGAGGGCCTGCGGCTGCTTGGCCGCGCGCAGGCGCGCAGCGGGCTGCTGCAGGATGCGATTGGCGCGCTCAAGATCGCCATCTGGAGCCAGGAGTCGGTGGCGGCGCAGATCGAGCTCGGCGAGTTGCTGCTGCGCGCGCACGATGGCGCCGGGGCGCTCAAGGCGGCCGAACGCGCGCTCGTCCTCGAGCCGGGCCACTCCGGCGCCGTCGATCTCGCGACGCGGGCGCGCGCCGGGCGTGGCGGCGCGTGATACGATCCTAGTGCCTCCACGCGTGTCAGACATGCCCACGTCCGACGACAGCGCTCGCGAAATCCAGTTGAGCGGGAAGCAGCTCGTCTTCCTCTTCATGGCGGTCACGGTCGTGTCCGTCGTGATCTTCCTGTGCGGTGTCCTCGTCGGTCGCGGGGTGCAGGGCGGCCGGGCCGCCGCCGCTGACCCCAGTACGGCGCCCATCGACGAGCCTGCCGAACCGACCGCGCCAGGCGCGCCGGCGCCGACCGCGCCGCCCATCGATCCGACGGCCGTGCCCACCCTCGGCTTCCAGAGCCGCCTCGAATCCGACGGGCCCGTGAGCGAGACCCTCGCCAGGCCGGGTGACCCGGCGGCGGCACCGGCGAAGACCGCGCCGCGAAGCACCCCCGAGACGCAGGCGGTCCCGGCAGCCGCCGCGACGGCTCCTGCGCCCGCGGCTCCCTCGTCCAGACCGGCACCCACCAACCCCGCGTTCGTCGAGCCGCGGGGCGACGGCTTCGCCATTCAGGTCGCCGCGCTCAGTGGCCGCGCCGAGGCCGAGGCCGTGGCCGCGCGCCTGAAGGCGAAAGGTTATGCCGCCTTCGTCCTCACGTCGCTGCCCGGACAGCCCTCGGGCTTCAAGGTGCGCGTGGGCAAGTTCAAGGCCCGGGCCGAGGCGGAGACGATCGCCACGAAGCTCGAGCGGGAAGAGCAGTTCAAGCCCTGGATTACCCGCTAGCCCTGCTTGCCGGCGCGCTGCTCGCGCTGTCGTTTCCGCGCTACGGCCACGCGGTGGTGGCGCTCGTGGCCGTTGTGCCGCTCATCGTGGCGGTGGCCGGCTGGCGCGGCCGGCCGGGCGATTTCCGTGGCCAGCCGTTCCGGCGCGGCGCGGCGCTCGGCGCCGCCGCCGGGCTCGTGCACTACCTCGGTACGATCTACTGGACCGGCGCGGTGGTCGAGACCTTCGGCGGCTTGCCCGGCATCGTCGCGTGGTTCTGCGCGGCGCTGCTCGCGCTCTACATGGCGGCCTACACCGCGCTCGCCTGCGGCGTGCTCGGCGCCGCCGTGCGGCGCCTCGGCGCGCCCGGTCTCATGCTCGCGCCCATCGCGTGGGTGGCGGCCGAGTTCGCGCGCGGTCACGTACTCGGCGGCTTTCCGTGGATTCCCCTCGGCAGCGCCGTCGTCACCCTTGTGCCGGTGGCGCAGCTGGCGAGCCTGGTCGGTGTCTACGGGCTATCGTTCTTCCTCGTCACGCTCGGTACGCTCGTGGCGCTCGCCCTCGCGACCGTGGGGCGCACGCGCCTCGTCGCGGCCGCGTCGGCGGCGGTGCTGCTGCTCACCGTGTCGGTCTGGGGCAGCCTGCGCGTCGCCGAGGCGCGGCTGACGCAGGAAGGCACGCCGCTCACGGTCGGCCTGATCCAGCCGAACATCTCGCAGAAGGACAAGTGGGACCGTGCGATGGTGGGCGAGATCGGCCGCCGCTTCACCAGGCTCACGCGCCAGGCGGTGACCGATGGCGCCGAGGCCGTGGTGTGGCCGGAGTCCTCCACCCCGTATCTCTTCAACGAGGATCCGGTGCAGTCCGAAGCCGTGCGCGCGCTCGTGCGCGAGTCGGGTGTGCCGCTGCTCTTCGGCACCGATGAAGTGGAGCGGGGCAGCCCCGACAAGTACTACAACTCGGCCTTCATGCTCGACCCGACCGGCGCCGTCGCCGCCGTCTACCGCAAGATGCGGCTCGTGCCGTTCGGCGAGTTCGTGCCGCTCAAGCAGCTGCTGTTCTTCGTCGCGCCGCTGGTCGAAGCGGTCTCGGAATTCACGCCGGGCGAGCGCGTGACCATGCTGCCCATCAACGGTCACATGGCGAGCACCGCGATCTGCTACGAGGTCGTCTACCCGCACCTCATCCGGCGCGGCGTGCTCGACGGCGCCGAACTGCTCACGACCATCACGAACGATGCGTGGTACGGCACCTCCTCGGCGCCGTACCAGCATTTCGAGCTCGCGTCGATGCGCGCCATCGAGCAGGGACGATATCTCGCGCGGGCCGCCAATACCGGTATCTCCGGCATCATCGACCCGTACGGACGGGCGGTCGTGGCGACGCGTGTCTTCGAGGAAGCTGTCGTCACCGGCGAGATCCGCTTCCTCCAGTCGCGCACGCTGTATGCGACAATCGGAGACGCGGTGGCGATGGCCTCCCTCGTCGTGGCGGTGGCCGCTGCGGCGTGGCTGGCGCTGACGCGCGCCGCGCGATAGGCACGATAAGGAGCAGGGCACGTGGCGCAGGCACAGGACGAACTGGTTCGGCGATCGGGAGATCTGCTCAAGCGAGCCGGCGATCTCCGGAGCTATCTTTGACCGGGCTACCGCGACCGACGAACTCGCCACGCTCGAAGCCCGCATCTCCGCGCCCGATTTCTGGAAGGACCAGGCGGAAGCCCAGAAAGCCCTGCAGCGCCGCCGCCGCCTGAGTGAAGATGTCGAGCTGCGCGACTCCCTCGGCCGCCGCATCGGCGACCTCGGCGTGCTGCTCGAATGGGCGTCCGGCGGGGAAGCCGTGGCCGCCGATCTCGAACGCGGCCTGAACGAACTCGAACACGAGATCGACACCGCCGAGACGAAGAAGATGCTCTCGGGCGAGCACGACAATTCCGCCGCGATTGTCACGATCCATCCCGGCGCCGGCGGCGTCGATTCGCAGGACTGGGCGGAGATGCTGCTCCGCATGTATCTGAAGTGGGCGGAGAAGCGCGGCCTGCGCCGCGAGGTCATCGACTATCAGCCCGGCGAAGAAGCCGGTCTCAAGAGTGTGACCCTGCTGCTCGAGGGCGACTACGCCTTCGGCCTGATGTCCGCCGAAGCGGGCGTGCACCGGCTGGTGCGCATCTCGCCCTTCGACCAGGCGGCCCGCCGCCACACGGCCTTTGCGTCCGTCTACGTGTGGCCGCAGATCGACGACGACATCGATATCGAGATCGCCGAGAAGGAGCTGCGCATCGACACCTACCGGTCGAGCGGCGCCGGCGGCCAGCACGTCAACGTGACCGACTCGGCCGTGCGCATCACGCACCTGCCGACCGGCATCGTCGTGTCGTGCCAGAACGAACGCTCGCAGCACAAGAACCGCGACGTCGCCATGAAGGTGCTGCGGGCACGGCTCTACGATCTGCGGCTCAAGGAACAGCAGGCGCGGCTCGAGCAGATCGGCGGCGCCAAACGCGACAACGCGTTCGGCAGCCAGATCCGCAGCTACGTGCTGCAGCCCTACCAGATGATCAAGGACCACCGCACGAAGATGCAGGTGGGCGACGTGCATCGTGTGCTCGACGGCGAACTGGATGCCTTCATCAAGGGCTACCTGATGGCGAAGGCCGCCGGTACGCTCGGTCAGGCGGCGCCCGACGACGACGAGTAGCTGGCGCACGCAGGATGGGCGGCCAACTCGACGGCCGGGCGGCCGGCTGCCGGGGACGCGCGAACCCGCGAGTCGCTCAGCGGCTGGGCTGCGTGCCCGTGATGAACGCTTCCGTGATCGCCTGCGGTGTGCCGGCCTCGACGGGCTGGCCGGTGGCGCGATCCACCGGCACGAACACGATGTTGCCCGGCGCCTCGAATTGCGGCGGGTTCTCGCGATCGCGGCCGTCGAGCCACGCGCGCATGATGTCGATCCAGATGGGCAGCGCCGCCGTGGTGCCGGTTTCGCCGTTGCCAATGGGCTTCTTCTCGTCGTACCCCAGCCAGACCCCGAGGGTGATGCCGGGATCGAAACCCATGAACCAGGCGTCCGTGTAGTCGTTGACCGTGCCGGTCTTGCCGGCGAGTGGCCAGTTGAGGGACGCCGCCGAGGCGGCCGTGCCGCGCTGCACGACGCCGCGCAGCAGGCTCGTCATCACGTAGGCGGTGTCGGCGCGGATCGCATCGCGGGCCACCGGCGTGTGTTCCTCGAGCGTCACGCCTTCGCGATCGGTCACCGAGAGCACCTGCGTGGGCTCCATGCGCACGCCGTGGTTGGGAAAGGCGCTGTAGGCGGAGGCCAGTGCCAGCAGCGTGGACTCGCCGGCCCCGAGGGCCGACGACAGATACGGCGGCAGGTCGCCCGGCAGGCCGAAGCGTGTGGCATACAGGGCCACCTGCGCCGGGCCGAGCATTTCCATCACCAGCACCGCGGGAATATTGCGTGAGCGCTCGAGCGCCGTGCGCAGCGTGAGCGGCCCCTCGAACTTGCCGTCGTAGTTGCGCGGCGTGTACGGCGGCTGTCCGGCGCCGGCGTCGAATGCATGTGGCGCATCGACGAGCACGGTGGCCGGCGTGAGACCGCGATCGATGGCCGCCGTGTAGAGAATCGGCTTGAAGGTCGAGCCGATCTGCCGCAGGGCCTGCGTGGCGCGGTTGAACTTGCTGCGCTGGAAGCTGAAGCCGCCGACCATCGCGAGCACGTGCCCGGTGCGGTTCTCGAGGGCCACGACGGCGCCTTCGAGCAGCGGCGTCTGTTCGAGGCGCACGGTGGCCGTCTTCGCCGTGGCATCCACCGTCAGGAGCTCGACGTCCACGAGATCGCCGGCTGCGGCCACCTGTGACGCATGCGTGCGGCGCGTCCACTGGAAGCTCTCCTTCGTGAGCTCCGCGTGCAGCGGCCCGATACGCAGCACGGCGTGGCCGGGGGCCTCGCCGGCGGCGTCCACCCGCTCGACGATCGCCGGCACGATGTCGCCGGGCGCGAGGGCGCGGTTCCACCGCTCGTGGCGATAGGTGGCGATGGCGTCGCCGGCGGCCACGGCCTTCGGATGCGCGCGGCGGAAGCCGGTGCGGCGCTTGTCCACGCGGCGCAGGCCGGTGTCGAGGGCGCGCGTGGCGATGCGCTGCAGGCGCGGGTCGAGCGGCGTCGTCACGGTGAGCCCGCTCTCGTAGAGCTGCTGCGCGCCGTAACGGGCTTCGAGGTGCTTGCGCACTTCCTCGAGGTAATAGGGCGCGAACGACGCCTCACGGGCCGGATCGCCACGCGTCACGATCGGCCGCGCCCTGGCCGCCGTGGCCGCCGCGGCTGGAATGTAGCCTTCGCTCGCCATGCGGTCGAGCGTGTAGTTGCGGCGGCGCAGCGCCGCGTTCATGTTCACGTACGGGCTCTGGCGTGCATTGCCCTGGAGGATACCGGCGATCATCGCCGCCTCTTCGACGGCGAGATCCTTGACGGGTTTACCGAAGTAGAGCTGGGCGGCGGCTTCGACGCCGTAGGCGCCGTGGCCGAAGTACATCTGGTTGCAGTAGAGCGTGAAGATCTCTTCCTTCGTGTAGCGCTTCTCGATCTGCACCGACAGGAGCAGCTCCTTCACCTTGCGCTCCCAGGTCTTCTCGTCGGTGAGGAAGAGCTTGCGGGCGAGCTGCTGCGTGAGTGTGCTGGCGCCGCCCGCCTTGCGCATCTCGATGACGTTTGTGACGACGGCGCGGACGAGGCCAGTGATGCTGAAGCCGAAGTGCTCGAAGAAGCCGGAGTCTTCGGCCGAGAGCACGGCCTGACGCATGACCGGCGGGATGTCGTCGTAGCGCAACACGACGCGGCGCTCGGTGGCGAACTCACCCACGACGCTGCCATCGCGGCCGACGACGCGGGTGATCGTATCGGGCTGGTACTGATCGAGTGCCGAGATGGCCGGCAGGTCGTCCGAGTACGCGAAGAGCACGCCGCTCGCCGTGCCGGCGAGCGCGGCGCCGACGAACAGCAGCGCGAGGCCGGCGTGTCTCGCGAACGTGGGCAGGGCAGACATGGCAGAAGCCGCGCGGGGCGGACGTC
>JBIKUN010000049.1:0-27963 GCA_044347565.1 Vicinamibacterales bacterium
GAGGCCCGCTGGAATGATCGATTCGCGGCTGGCGCGCGACGCCAGCACCTCGCCGGCCACGGTGGCGGCGACGAGCGCGGCGACGATGATCTCCCACTCGGCGCCGAGCACGACCAGCACGGCCGTGTTGAGGGCCACGTGGATCCGCGCCATGCGCGGGCTCATCGCCAGCCGGCCGTGCACGGCGGCGGCCACCGCCGCCGCGACGACGAACGCCGTCAGGCGCAACGGCCCGCCGGTGCCCTCGACATAGGCGCCCACGGTGGCGGCGGCACTGGTCACGGCAAAGCCGCCGAGGCGCCACAACCGCCAGCCCACCACCGCCACCGCGTCGTACCACACGAGCGGCGGCGCCTGGCGCGCCTCCAGGCGTCCGGCCGGCTCGGCCGTGAGACGCGCGCTCGCTCCGGTGCTCACTTCACGCGACCGGCCTGGATGTCGCGCGCCACCCGTTCCACGTCGGCCATCACGCGGAGCAGGTTGCCGCTCCACAGCTTGCCGATCTGCTCCTCGGTGTAGCCGCGCTTCACGAGTTCGAGCGTGACGTTGAAGGTCTCCTCGGCGCCGTTCCAGCCGGCGACGCCACCCCCGCCGTCGAAGTCGGACGAGATGCCCACGTGATCGATGCCGATCTTCTTCACCAGGTAGTCGATGTGGTTCACGAAGTCGGCCACCGTGGCCATCGGCGGCGGCGGGAACTGCTTGTCGATCTCAGCCATCCGCGCCCGGAACTGCGAACGCGTGGCGTCGGTCTGGCTGGCCGGTCCGCCCTGCAGGCCCATCTCCACGCGCAGCTTCGCGATGGCCGCGGCGCGTTCCGCCGAGTCGGGCGGCTTCACCTTGACGTAGCTGTCGAAGGCCACCGTCTGGATGACGCCGCCGTTCTTCTTCAGCGCCTCGAGCTGCTCGTCGTCCATGTTGCGGCTGTGGTCGGCGATGGCGCGGGCGGCGGAGTGCGAGGCGATGACCGGCGCCTTCGAGAGCGCGATCGCCTGCAGGTTCGCCTGCTTCGAGGGATGCGAGACATCGACCATGATGCCCCACCGGTTCATCTCGGCAATGACCTGCCGGCCGAGATCGTTCAGCCCGTTGTGCAGGTAGTTGCCATCGCGTTCGCCGGTGTTCGAGTCGGCGAACTGGCTGTGCCCGTTGTGCGCGAGCGACATGTAGCGGCCGCCACGGTCGTGGAACTCCTTCACGCGGCCCAGATTGGTGCCGAGCGAGTAGGCGTTCTCGATGCCGATGAGCGCCACCTTGCGGCCCGACTTCGCAATCGCGCGCACGTCATCGGCCGTGAGCGCGAGGCCCATGCGCGTGGGCGCGATTTCCTTCGTGAAGCGGTGGATGGCGTCGAACTTTTCGACCGCCTGCGCGTAGGCGCGGTCGTAGCCTTCCTGCGTGAGCGACCCCTGGCCCACGTAGACGATGAAGAACGCGGCGTCGAGGCCCCCCTCCTCCATCTTCGGCAGGTTCACCTGGGTATCGAGCTTCTGGGTGTAGTTGCGCGCCTTGGTGAAGTCGCGCGGGTTGATGTCGGCGTGGGTGTCGAGCGTGATGACGCGCTCGTGGATACCGCGGGCCCTGGCCGCGAGGGCCGGGTCGGGCGTCTGGGCGGCGGCGAGCGCCGGCACGAGCAGGCCGAGCAGGGCGAGTCGGGACGACATGTGCACGATCCTACCGCCCTTCGGGTCCGGATAGACGGCCGGCCGCGCTTCCGGCGTACACTCGGGCGGTCGCTGTGATACTTGTGACGCGTTTGCTGCCGGCCGTGGCCGTGGTGCTCGTGCTGTGGGCCGGCCCGGCCGCGGCCCATCCGGCCCCGTTCAGCTACCTCGACCTGCGCCTCGCGCCCGGCGGCGTGACCGGCACGCTCACGGTGCACGACCTCGACGCCGCCTACGAGCTGCAGCTGAGCGACGCCGACGCGCTGCTCGACCCCACCGTGGCGCGCCGCCATGAAGCGGCGCTCGCGGCCGTGCTGACGGCTCGGCTGCGCCTGCTGTTCGACGGGCGCCCGGTGGCCGTCACGCTCTCGGACATCATCCCGGTGCCAGACCGCCAGGGCCTGCGCTTCACGCTCACGACGGCCGCGGACCGCGCGCCCGGCCGCGTGCGCCTCGAGACGACGCTCTTTCCCTACGACGAGAATCACCAGACGTTCATCAACGTCTACGAGGGCGAGGCGCTGCGCCACCAGGCAATCCTCGACGCGCGCCATCCGGCGCTCGACTACTACGCCGGGTCGTGGCAGGGCGTCGGCGCGGTGCTCGGCACGTTCATCCCCGCGGGCGTGCAGCACATCCTCATCGGACCCGACCACATCCTGTTCCTCATCGGCCTGCTGCTCGTCGGCGGCAGCGCCGGCCGGCTGGGCGTCATCGTCACCGCGTTCACGATTGGCCACAGCGTCACGCTGTCGCTCGCGGCCCTCGACCTCTACGCGCCGCCGGCCTTCATCGTGGAGCCCCTCATCGCGCTCAGCATCGTGCTCGTGGGCGTGGACAACCTGCTCGTCGGCGGCCAGGCCGCGGCCGGACGCGACCTGCGGCCGTGGATGGCCGGTCTCTTCGGCCTCGTGCACGGCTTCGGCTTCGCCTCAGTGCTCCGTGAGTTCGGGTTGCCGCGCGAGGCGCTCGGCTGGTCGCTCTTCGGCTTCAACGTGGGCGTCGAGCTGGGCCAGATGGTGATCGTCGTCCCATGCGCCGTGGCGATGGGTCTGCTGCGCCGGGTGCGGCCCGTGGCGGCGGCGCGCGTCGCGATGATAGGCTCTGTCGTGGTCGTGCTGGCCGGCGCCTGGTGGTTCATCCAGCGCGTGTTCTTCCCGGAGGGAATCGCATGAAGCGCGGGCGTGTGTCACAGGCCGTGATCGCCAGTTCCCAGGCCCGTGCGCGTCTGCTCTCATGCGTCGCCGCGCTGGCCGTGGCCACCGGCTGCGCGAGCGAACCGGCGGCGCCGGCCGCCACCGCGCCGGCACCGGCCGCGACGGCGACCGATCCGCAGCACCAGGGCATGGTGGGCGCCCACGGTGACCACTCGCCGCACAAGGGTGGCATGGTGCTCATGAACGGCGACATGCACTACGAAGTGGTGTTCGCGCGCGACGGCGCCCATCGCATCTGGTTCACCGATCCGGTGCGGGCGGAGCTGCCGGCGTCGGTCGCCACCGGCGTCACGATGGTCATCACGCGCCCCGGCGAGCCCGAGGAAGTGCTGAAGCTGGCCATCGACGACAGCGGCGAATCGTGGATCGCGCGCGGCCGTGCGGTGACCGGCAACGACGCCTACGTGAAGATCACCTACGCCATGCAGGGCGAGCCGCACGAAGTCGAGATCCCCTTCCTGATTCAGACGCCGACGCCATGACACGCGCCACGCCGGTCACGCCACTGTGGCTCGTCGCCGCCGCGCTGCTGGCCGTGACGGCCACCGCCGCGGCGCAGCCCGCCACGCCGGTCATCGTCACCGACCGCCCGAGCTTCACGAACTCCCCGAAGGTCGTCGGCGCCCGGATGGTGCAGATCGAAGCCGGCCTCGCCGGCCTGCGCGACGGCACCGACGCAGGGACCGCCACGCGCACCTCCGCACCGAACACCCTCGTGCGGCTGGGGATGAGCTCGCGGGTCGAGTTCCGTTTCGAGATGGAGGGCTGGATCCGTGCCTCGTCGGGACGGCCGGGGCGCGACGCCGAGTCGTCGGCCTCCGACCTGGCGCTGGCCGCGGAGTATCAGTTCGCCCGCGCCGAAGGGCTGGGCGTGGACCTGGCGGTGATTGCCGGCGCCACGCTGCCCACCGGCGGCGCGGCCTCGAGCGGCAACGCCGATCCCTTCGCCCGCGTGGTGTGGAATCGACCGCTCGGGGCGGCGTCGCTCGGCGGCACGTTCAACTGGTCGGCGCCGAGCGCCAGCAGCGAACGCGTGCGCGCGCTCGACGCCAGCCTCGTGCTGGGCACACCGCTCCGGGGCGCGTGGCGTGCCTTCTGGGAAGGGGTCGTGCGGCACCAGGACGTCGACACCGACGCCGTCAGGTGGCTGGCCAACGCTGGCGTGCTGCGCGCCTTCGGCCCGAACCTGCAGCTCGATGCGTGGGTGGGCCGCGGCCTGAACGACGCGGCGCCCGACTGGCGGTTCGGCGTCGGCCTCGGCTACCGCATCCGCCGCTGAGCGACGCCGTCAGGCGACCTGCAGAACGCGCCCGCCGTCAGAGCGCGCGGTGCATCACGTGGATGGCCACCTCGCCGTGCACGGGATGCCGGAACGCGCCCGGCACGGTGCCCACGATCGCGAAGCCGCAGTGCTGCCAGGCGCGGATGGCGCCGTGGTTGGTGCTCACGACCGCGTTGAACTGCATGGCGCGAAAGCCGAGGCCACGCGCCACGTCGAGCGAATGGCGGCACAGGGCCTCGCCCACGCCCTGGCCGCGCGCCTCGGGCGCCACCATGTAGCCGCAGTTGGCCACGTGATCGCCGGGGCCCATCGCGTTGGCCTTGACGTAGAAGGTGCCGACGACGCGGCCGGCGCGCTCCGCCACGAAGGTGTGGCCGCCGGGCGGGTGCATCAGCGCCAGCCCCTGCTCACGCGTGGGCGCGGTGGGCCAGGCATACGTGTCGCCGGCGGCGAGCACGACGCGCAGGATGTCCCACACGGCGTCGGCATCGGCGGCAGTGGCGCGGCGGACGAGCAGCGGCGGCAGCGGCGTCTGCGGGGCAGTCACGTGTTCCATCATGCCTCAGGGCCGCGCCGTGACGCGCCGGCGCCAGCGCTCCCGCGACAGGCGATAGACGAGCGTGTCGAGGCCGTGCATCTCGCCGCGCCAGTCGAACGTCATGCCGAGCCGCTCCATCACGCGCACCGAGGCCTGGTTCGGCGGATCGGTCGCCGCCATCACGTGCGGATACCCGCGTGTGTCGAACACGTGCACGAGCACCGCGTCCGCCGCTTCGGTGGCACGCCCCTGCCCCCACCAGGCGGGGGCGAGTCCGTACATCAGCTCGGGTCCGCCCCCGGGCCACTCGCGGCACCCGGCAAAGCCGGCGAAGTCGCCGGTCGCCGTGTCGTATACGCCCCACAGCCCGTAGCGGCGTGTCGCGAAGTCGCGCGTGCTGGCGGCCAGGACCTCGCGCACCCGATCGAGCGTCACCACCTCGTCGTTCCAGAGGTAGCGGCGTACCGCGGGATCGGTCCACAAGGCGTGTGCGGCCGCGGCATCGGCGATGGTCAGTGGACGCAGCGTGAGACGCGCCGTCGTGAGGTCGAGTGACACCGCCCTAGTCCCGACAGCCGCCGCCCAGCCACCACCAGTCGAGCATCGCTGGAACGGCGCGAGGCGCGGCTCCCTGAACGACCACGACATCCGCCAGCGACATGACCACCTGACCGTGCAGCCAGGGGTCCGCGGAAGGGCCGATGGCGGTCACCGTCGCTTCGAACACCGTCTACTCTGTCTTGGGCGTGCACGCCGACGCGCAGAAGCAGGCCTCGGCGTCGCCAGGGGCTGCGACAAGACCGAGCCACGCCAGAGCCACGGCGAGCGCCCGCACGAGGCCTCAGTCCCTTCTGAGCGCGACGATCGGATCGAGCTTCGAGGCGCGGCGCGCCGGGTAGTAGCCGAAGGCCACGCCGATGAGCGCCGAGATGGCAAACGCCATCGCGATCGACTGCGGCGAGACGTACGCCGGCCACGACATGAGCGCCGTGAGGCCGCGGGCGGCGCCGATGCCGGCGGCGATGCCGACGATGCCGCCAATCAGGCTGAGCACCACGGCTTCGACGAGGAACTGCACGAGGACGTCCTTGCGGCGGGCGCCCATCGCGAGGCGCAGGCCGATCTCCTTCGTGCGCTCGGTGACCGAGACCAGCATGATGTTCATGATGCCGATGCCGCCGACGACGAGCGAGATGCCGGCAATGCTCGCAAGCAGCGCCGTCATCGTCGTACCGGCGCGGTTGAGCGTGCCCGACATCTCTTCCATCGTGGCCGAATCGAGCTTCGGCATGTTGGCGAGGGCGAACGCGGCCACTTCCGTGTAGAGGCCCTTCGTCACCTGCGCGCCGGCCAGCGTCTTCACGACGAAGTCGTCGGCCGGCCCCATGCGGCCGCCGCTGCCGGGCGCCTGCAGGCCGCCGAGTCCGCCGGCCACACGCGCCACCTGCTCCTTGATGTGGATGGCGTGCCGCTCGCGCAGGAGCGCCGTCACCGCGTCGGCCACGGCGGTGGCGACTCCGGCTTCCGTCACGCCGATGGTGATCGTCTGCAGCCAGGTCGTGCGGTCCGTGAGCGCGCCGAGCGTCGTGACCGGCACGAAGGCGGCTTCGTCCTGATCCGCGTCCACCGCGCGCATGAGCCCCACGACCTCGAAGTCGCGGTCGTGGATCTTCACCGTCTTCCCGGTGGGATCGACGCCGTCGCCGAAGAGGCGTGCGCTGGCCACGCGGCCGAGCACCACCTTGGCGGCCGAGGAAGCCACGTCCTCCGCCGTGAAGCCTTCGCCGTCGAGCCAGGTCCAGCCGTGGATGTCGCCAAGCGACTCCTCCGCGCCGTGCACCAGGGTGAACACCCGCGACTCGGGCGAGGCCACGATGAAGGTGCGCGAGCGGAGACCGGCCGAGACGCTCACGACGTTCTCGAGCGCGCGGATGGCGGCGGCGTCGTCGCGCGTCAGCGTCGTCGCGGCACCGAGGCCCGAGGCGATGTTCATGCTCTCGCCGCCCTTGGTGAAGTTGCCGGCGCTCACCTGCACGATGCTCGTGCCGGCGGTCTTGAGCGTGCGTTCGACCGAGGCGCGGGCGCCGTTGCCGAGCGCCACCATGGCGATGACGGCGGCGACGCCGATGACCACACCGAGTGTGGTCAGGCCGGAGCGCAGACGGTTGCGGCTGAGCGCCTTCCAGGCGATCTGTCCGCTGACGGCAAGGAATCGCAGCACGTGGGAATCCGTCTATTCGTGACGCAGGGCGTCGATGGGGTCGAGTTCAGCGGCGCGTCGCGCCGGGTACCAGCCGAAGAGCACACCCACCGCAGCCGACACGCCGAAGGCGATGAACACCGAGGCCGGGGACACCACGGTGGCCCAGCGCAGCGTGGACGAAATGAGATACGAGGCCACGAGGCCCAGCACGACACCCACGGCGCCGCCGGCAAGACTGATGGCCACCGCTTCGGTCAGGAACTGGCGCGTGACGTCCTTGCCGCGCGCGCCCACGGCCATCCGCAGGCCGATTTCCTTGGTGCGCTCGGTCACCGAGAGCAGCGTGATGTTCATGATGCCGATGCCGCCGACGAGCAGCGACACCGCGGCCACGGCCGCGAGCAGCCAGCGCATGGTGCCGCTCGCGCGCTCGAGCGTACCGGCGAGCTGCTCGAGGGTGACGCGCTCCAGTTCCTTGACGTTGCCGGCGATCGCGGCGGCGACATTCGGCGGCAGGCCGCCGGTCGTGATCGCGCGCGTGGCCTGCGTGGAGATGGTGAAGTCGTCGGGCTTCTCGTTCGTGATGTTGTGACGCTGGCGCAGCAGCTCGGTGATGCGCTTGCTGAGGGCCGACACGTCGCCGGTGGACGCCGCCGTGACGGTGATGTCGTTCAGCTTCGTGAGATTCAGCAGCTGGTGCGTAGTGGTGTAGGGCATGTAGACGGCATCGAACTCGTCGTCGCCGGCCGCCGGCCGCACCACCCAGCTCGCGCTCGTGACCACGCCGACGATGCGGAACGTCTGATTCCACAGCATCAGGTCCTTGCCCACCGGGTCGACCTTCTCGCCGAATACCTTTTCGGCCACGACCGAGCCGAGCACGAGCACCATCGCCTTGTCGTCCTGCTCCTCTTCGGTGAAGAAGCGGCCGCTGCGCAGCGTCCATGTGCGCTTGATGTCGAGCAGGTGCAGGTCGGTGCCGTGCATGCGGGTGAACCAGCGCTTCTCCCCGAAGTGCACGCGGGCGTTGCCGTGCACGCCGCCGGCCACGTACTGCACGCCCGGGAGCTGCCGGATCGCTTCGGCATCGGCGAACGACAACGAGGTCGAGGCGCCAAGGCCGGCCTCGAGATCGCCCAGGCGCTGCCAGGCGAGCGGATGGTCGTGTTTCTCCATGGGATCGTCTTCCGGGTGGAAGTCGATCGGCAAGATGTCAGCCGCGCCGGCGAACGGATCACCCGCGTCGGGCAACACCGGCATCAGCTCCTCGACTGGCAGCCGCATGGTGTCTTCGGCGTCGCCCTGATGGGCCACGGCGCCGCCAGAGTCTTCCGTCTTCGGCTTCCAGTTGCCGGCCTTGATCGTGAGCTGGTTGAGACCGGCCGCCCGCACCTGCTGTTCGATCGACCGCTGCGCGCCGGCGCCCACGGCCATCATCGCCAGCACGGTGGCGACGCCCACGGTGATGCCGAGCATCGTGAGCCCCGTCTGGAGACGGTTGCGCGTGAGCGCCTTGAAGCCGATGTCGATCGACGGATGCAGGGCGCGGAGACGCTGTATCGGTGACGCCACGGTGTGGGAACTCCTGGTGGAACGGGCGACGCCGCTCAGACGCCGGCCGGCGCGTGCGACCCCATGGTGGGGGCGTGCTGCTGGTCCGACACCACGACGCCGTCCTTGAAGTCGATGGTGCGGGTGCCCCACGCCGCGATGTCGCGTTCGTGGGTGATGACGACGATCGTGATGCCGCGCTCGGCGCGCAGCTTCGCGAACACCTCCATCACCTCGTGGCTGGTCGCCGTGTCGAGGTTGCCGGTCGGCTCGTCGGCCAGGAGCAGCGACGGCTCGTTCACAAGCGCGCGGGCGATCGCCACGCGCTGCTGCTGGCCGCCCGAGAGCTGGTTGGGATGGTGTTCCTCGCGGTCGGTGAGCCCCACGGCGGCAAGCGCCCGCCGCGCCCGATCACGCCGCTCGGCCGCCTTCACGGCGCCCTTGCGCGTGTAGAGCAGCGGCAGTTCGACGTTCTCGAGCGCCGAGGTGCGCGAGAGCAGGTTGAAGCCCTGGAAGACGAAGCCGATCGTCTCGTTGCGCACGCGCGCGAGCTCGTCGTGCGGCAGCGTCGAGACGTCACGGCCGCCCAGCAGATACTGCCCCCGCGTGGGACGGTCGAGACATCCGAGGATATGCATGAACGTGGACTTGCCCGAGCCCGATGGGCCGACCACCGTGACAAACTCGCCGCCGGCGATGTCCAGCGTGACGCCCCTGAGGGCGCGTACCACGTGGTCGCCCACGTGGTACTCCTTCTCGAGACCGCGAACCCCGATCATGGGTTAGTTCGTGCTCTTCGCGGGCGCGGCGGGAATCTTCCCCGCAAACGCGTAGAGCGTCGTCGCCACGGCCTTCTCGGCGCCCGCCATGCCGTAGACCTTGCCGGCGCCTTCGATCACGTAGTACTCGTTGGCCGCGTGTGCGCGGCCGCCGAGGCCGGCGCCGCCCATCACGATGGGCACGCCCTTGAAGGGGGAGATCTTCTCGCCCACTTCGCCGTTGCCGAACATGTACGCCGGCCAGTAGCCGCCGGCCGCCGCACCACCGCCGCCGATGCCCCAGTCGGCACGCACCGGCGCGTGCGGGATGCCCATGATCTGGTAGGTGCGCTGCATGGCGCGGCCGATCTCGTTGTCGGAATTCATGAGCGCCCACGGCACGTCGCCGATGATCTTGACCTCGACGTCGGGATAGCCGTTCTTCACGAGCTGCTTCTTCAGCTTGGCGACGATGTCCGGACCGGTCTGGCCGGGCACGTAACGGAAGTTGTGCTTGGACGTGATCTTGTTCGGCAGGATGGCGCCGGCGCCGCCCGCATACATGTTGCCGCCCCAGATGCCGTCGAGGTTGAACGACTGGCCGTAGCGCTGCGTCTTCAGCACCTGATACGGGTCGTCATACATGAAGCGCGCCACGCCGAGGTTCTCGGCCGCCACCTTCAGGTCCATGTTCTTGGCGGCCGACTTCAGGCTCTCTTCCTGCTCCTGCGTGAGCGGACGGATGCCGTCGAAGAAGCCGTCGATCTTGGGGGTGTTGCCATCATCGCTGACGAGCGAGGCCAGCATCTTGATGTGGCGCCAGGCCGGGCTGTCGGTGCCGCGTTTGTTGCTGCCGTGGATGTCCGACACGGTGGGCCCGCGGCCCCACGCCGTACCCGACGTCGTCAGCTCGACATAGACGCAGCCTTCCGACCCGCCGCCGTAGCCGCCGCCGCCGCTCGGCGACTGGCCGCCGAAGGTCATCATCGCGTCGGCGCCCTCGAGCAGTTCGGGATGATCCTTGACCCACTTGCGCAGGCCGATGTCCATCCGCTCCTCGTCGCCTTCGGCCACGATGATGAGGTTCACCGGCAGCTTGCCGTGCACGGCCTTGATGGCGCGGAAGGCGTTCAGCTGCGACATCTGCGGGCCCTTGGAGTTGGTGGCGCCGCGGCCGATGAGCACCTTCTTGTACGGCGCCTGTTCGACCAGACGCGCTTCGAAGGGCGGGTACTGCCACGCATCCGGCTGCGTCACCGGCATCGTGTCGTACATCCAGTAGATGAGCACCGTCTTCTCGGCGCCTTCGTCACACTTGGCGTAGACGACGGGATTGCTCGGCGAGCCGTACTCGGTGACGCCCGGGTCGTAGACCTGCGTCTGCTGGCAGCCGAGTTCGTCGAAGAAGCCCTTCACCATCTCCGCGGATTCGGGGATGCCTTCGCCCGAGTTCGAGATCGACGGCTGCTGAATCCACTTCTGCAGGTTCACCACGTGCTGATCGATGTTCTGATCGATGTGCTCGTAGACCTTCGCGAGCTCAGGCGGCACCTGGCTCATGTCGGGCTTCAGCTCTTCATCGCCCGAGGGGCGGATGCCGAGCGTCGGCGCGGCCGCGGCCGGCGCCTGCGCGGCGCGCTCCGAAGCCGGCGCGGCGGGCTGCTGACACGCAGCCGCGACGAGCGCGGCCGCACAGACGAACGAGACAGATACCCGACGCATCACCATCCTCCAGTTCCTAATTCGTGGACTTCGCGGGTGCCGGGGGCACCTTGCCGGCATACGCGTAGACCGCGGCGGCGATCGACTTCTCGGCGCCCGCCATGCCCAGCACCTTGCCCGCGCCTTCGATCACCCAGTATTCGTTGGCCGCGTGCGCGCGGCCGCCGTGGCCGCCGCCACCGCCGACGATCGGCACGCCCTTGAACGGCGACACGCGCTCGCCCACGTCGCCGTTGCCGAAGAGATAGGCGGGCCAGTAGCCGCCCGCCGCCGCGCCGCCGCCGATGCCCCAGTCGGCGCGCAGCTGGCCGTGCGGAATGCCCATGATCTCGTAGGCGCGCTTCATGGCGCGGCCGGCGTCGTTGTCGGAGTTCATGAGCGCCCACGGCACGTCGCCGATGAGCTTGACCTCGACGTCCTTGTAGCCGTTGCGATCGAGCTGCGCGCGCAGCTTCTTCACGATGTCGGGCCCGGTCATGTTCGGCACGTAGCGGAAGTTGTGCTTGGACGTGATCTTGTTCGGCAGGATGGCGCCGGCGCCGCCCGCATACATGTTGCCGCCCCAGATGCCATCGAGGTTGAACGACGTGCCGTAGCGCTGCGTCTTCAGCACCTCGTAGGGATCGTCGAACATGAAGCGCGCGACGCCGAGGTTCTCGGCCGCCACCTTGAGGTCGGTGCTCTTCGCGCCGGCGCGCAGGCTGGCTTCCTGCTCCGGCGTGAGCGGCTGGATGCCGTCGAAGAAGCCGTCGATGAGCGGGGTGTTGCCGTCGTCACTCACGAGCGAGGCCAGCATCTTGATGTGGCGCCAGGCCGGGCTGTCGGTGCCGCGCTTGTTGCTGCCGTGGATGTCCGACACGGTGGGCCCGCGGCCCCAGGCCGTGCCCGACGTCGTGAGCTCGACATAGACGCAGCCTTCGGAGCCGCCGCCGAAGCCGCCGCCGCCACTCTGGCCCTGGCTGCCGAAGCGGATCATGCCGTCCACGCCTTCGAGCAGCTCGGGATGATCCTTGACCCACTTGCGCAGGCCGATGTCCATCCGCTCTTCGTCGCCCTCGGCCACGAACACGAGATTGACGGGCAGCTTGCCATGCACGGCCTTGATGGCGCGGAAGGCGTTGAGCTGCACCATCTGCGGGCCCTTGGAGTTGGTGGCGCCGCGGCCGATGAGCACCTTCTTGTAGGGCGCCTGTTCGACCAGGCGCGCTTCGAAGGGCGGGTACTGCCACGCATCCGGCTGCGTGACCGGCATCGTGTCGTACATCCAGTAGATGAGCAGCGTCTTCTCGGCGCCTTCGTCACACTTGGCGTAGACGATCGGGTTGCCGGGCGTGCCGTACTCGGTGATGCCGACGTCGTAGACCTGCGTCTGCTGGCAGCCGAGTTCGTCGAAGAAGCCCTTCACCATCTCCGCCGACTCGGGAATGCCTTCGCCGGAATTCGAGATGGACGGCTGCTGAATCCATTCCTGCAGGTTGACGACGTGCTGATCGATGTTCTGGTCGATGTGATCGAAGACCTTGGCGAGTTCAGGCGGCACCTGGCTCATGTCGGGCTTGATCTCTTCGTCACCGTAGGGGCGGATGCCGAGCTTCGGCGCGGTGGCCGTGGTGGAGGCCGGCGCGGCCGCGGGCGGCGCCGCCGGCTGGGAACAAGCCGCGGTGACGGCGAGGACCGACAGGGACGAAAACAACAGCCGGCGCATCGGCGCTCTCCTGGACGGACCCGGGCGACGTGGATCGCCGCCGGGGATGCCGCATTTCAACCGCCACGGCGCCGGAAGTCAATGCTTCTCTGTGACAAGATGTCGCATGTCTCCGATGGTCTCTGCGCATCGTTCGGGCACGACGCCCGGCGCGGCGGCGATTGACCGTCGCACCGTGCTGCGGGCGCTGCTGATCTCGGGTGTTGCCGCCACCCTGCCGGGCTGCGAGGGCGTGTCGCTGTCGACGACCGACCCGGCGCTCACGCTCCCGGCCCTCGCCGGGCGCTACGTCCAGCTCACGCAGGCCCTCGCGCTGCACCAGCCGTCGCTCATCGAAGCGTGGCTCGGTGCGGCGCCGGTGCCCGCCGGACCGCGGCGTCCGGTGGCGGCCCTGCGCGCCGGGACCACCGCGCTCGCGACCGACCTCACCACGCTCGCCGCGACGTCGGCCGCTGCCGATGCCGTGAACACCGCCGTCGGCGTGGGAACCACGACCGCCATCCCGGAGACGGCGCGTCTGCGCTACCTCGCCGGTCAGGCACGCGCACTCGACGCCGCGGCCGCGAGACTCCTCGGCGAGTCGACCACCTTCGCGGTCCAGGCCGAGCGGACGTTCGGCCACGCGGCGCCACCGCGCGACGGCGCCGCCCTCGACGCCCTGCGCGCGGACCTCGCGGCCCTGCTGCCGGGCCCGGGCAGCCTCGCCGAGCGGCATGCCGCGTTCCGGCGTGCCGCCGCCGTGCCCCCCGAGCGCGTCGACGCGGTGTTCGCGGCCGCCGTGGAATGGTGCCGCCGCGCTGCCGGCCAGCACCTGCCGCTGCCGGCCGGCGAGACGCTCACGACGCGCGCGGAAGACACGACCGGCTGGGCCGCGTTCTCGCGTCCGGCCGGCCCGCGCGCGTCCGAGTTGTGGGTCGCGCGCCGCGGCGGCGCCGATGCGGCGCATCTGCTGCAGCTTGCCGCGCACGAAGGCACGCCGGGCCACCACGCGCAGCACGTGCTCGCCGCCGCGACGCTCGTCGACGGCCGCGGCTGGACGGAGCGCGCGCTGCATCCGGGCTTCGGCCCCCACCGCCTCGTGGCCGAGGGCGCCGCCGAGGCGGGCGCGGCGCTGCTGCTGCCGGAAGACGTCCGCATCCGCGTGCTCGCCGAGGTGCTGCTGCCGGCAGCTGGACAGCCGCCGGCGCTGGCCGCGCCGCTCGCGCGCGTGGAACGGCGGGCCGCCGCGCTCGACCTCGAGGTCGCCTACATCGCCGCGGAGTACCTCGATACGTCACTCAGCGTCGAGGCCACCACGACACGCCTGCGCGACGAGGCCCTCGTGCTCGACCCGGCCGGCATGGTGGGCTTCATCGAGAAGCAGCGCACGTATCTGCTCGCCTATCCGCTCGGACGCCGGCTGGTCACGGCGGCGCTTGGCGACGGCCCCGCCACGACGCGCTGGGCGCGCCTGGCCACCATCGCCACCACGCTGACGCTGCCGGCGGGGGTTGAGGAATAATGGCGGGCCGATGCGCACTCGCCACCTCGTCCGTCTCGCGCTCCTCCTGACGATCGTCGTCGGCGCGCAGGCGCGCTTCCTGCCCTATCTGCCCGGCGATCCGGCCGTGGCGCGCGCCGTGCAGAGCCTGTCGCCCGGCACGGGCTGGGTCGCGCCGGCCGTATCGACGGCGAGCGCGCCCCTCAAGTTCGGCCTCATGGCCATTGCCGTGCTCGGCGCCTGGCGTCTGGCCGGCACGCGCGCGGCGCTCGTGGTCATTGCCGCGATCGTGCTCGAGCAGACGCTGGCCGAGTCGTCGAAGCTGCTGTTCGGCCGGCCGCGGCCGGCCCGCGACCTCGTGGCGGTGATGGGCACTCCCACCGGGCTCTCGTTTCCCTCGACGTTCATGACGCTCTACAGCGTCACGATCGGGGCGCTCGTCGTGCTGGCCTGGCGGCTGCGCCCGAGCGGGCTGCGCACCGGCGTCGTCGTGGCCGGTACGCTCGTGCTCGTCATCGCGGCGTGCGCGCGCATCGTGCCGGGCGCGCACTGGCCAAGCGACACCGCCGGTACGATCGCCATCTGTCTCAGCTGGCTGGCCGTCGCGTTCAGCGCCGCCGGCGTTCCCTCCCCCAGGTAATCCACGCATGTCCGTGTCCCGTCTCGCCGCCGTCACCACCCTCGTTGCCGCGCTCGCGGCCTGTGCCTCGAAGCCACCGCCGCCGCCGGCCGATCTGGTGCTCGTGAACGCGAAGGTCTACTCGATGACCTGGGCGGACCCTGCCACCGACGGCACGCCGGCCGCCGGCGCGCCGCACGACGCGTCGGGCTGGCGCCCGGACGCTGCCGCCGTCGCCATCACCGGCGGGCGCATCACCCTCGTCGGCACACGCGACGCCGTCGAGGCGCGCAAGGGGCCGCAGACCCAGGTCGTAGACCTCGGCGGCGCCACGCTCCTGCCGGGCATGGTGGATTCGCACTCGCACATCCTCGAGCTCGGCGCGAAGCTCTCGGCCGTGGACCTCGTGGGTGTCACGACCGAAGCCGAGGCCGTGGACCGCGTGGCCGCCTATGCGGCGAAGGTGCCGAAGGGCGAGTGGATCACCGGGCGCGGCTGGGACGAAGGCGCGTGGGCCAATCAGTATCCCGACTGGCGGCGGCTCAGCGAGAAGGTGCCGGATCATCCGGTGGTGCTCTACTCGCTGCACGGCTTCGGCGTCTGGGCCAACCGAGGGGCGCTCGATGCCGCGAAGGTGACGCGCACGACGGCGGCCCCCGTGGGCGGCGAGATCCGCAAGGACGCCCGCGGCGAGCCTACCGGCATCTTCCTGAACCGCGCCACGACCATCATGGCGAACGCCGTGCCGGCGCCGAGCCCCGCCCAGATCGAAAGCCAGCTCCTTGCCGGCCTGACCGAGATGGCGCGCTCCGGCTACACGGCCGTGCATGATGCCGGCGTCGATCGCCCGATGCTCGCCGGCTATCAGGCGCTCGCGGCGAAGCAGCAGCTGCCGATCCGCGTCTACGTCATGCTCTCGGGGCGCGACCCGGAACTCTGCCGCGAATGGGAACAGAAGGGTCCGCAGGGCGCGGCGAGCGACATGCTCATCGTCAGGTCGGTGAAGGCCTACTACGACGGCGCGCTCGGCTCACGCGGCGCGCGGCTGCTCGCCGACTACAGCGACATGCCCGGCCATCGCGGCGTGAGCGGTGCCGGCTACGGCTTCGACAAGGACGTTGTGGCGGCGATGATGCGCGCCGGCTTCCAGGTGGGCGTGCACGCCATCGGCGATGCCGGCAACCGCGAGTCGCTCGACTTCCTCGAGGGCATCATGAAGGACAACGTCCGCGCCCGCGACGGCCGTCACCGCATCGAACACGCGCAGGTCGTCAGCCCGCAGGACATCCCGCGGTTCGCCGCCATGAATGTCATCGCCTCGATGGAGCCGCCGCACGCGGTCGAAGACAAGGGCTGGGCCGAGGCCCGCGTCGGCGCCGAGCGCATCAAGGGCGCCTACGCCTGGCGCACGCTGCGCAAGGCCGGGGCGCGGCTCATCTTCAACTCGGACCTCACCGGCTCCGACCACAACGTCTTCTATGGCCTGCATTCCGCCATCACGCGGCAGGACAAGACAGGCCAGCCGGCCGGCGGCTGGTATCCCGAGGAACGGATGACGCCGGAAGAAGCGGTGCGCGGCTACACCACGTGGGCCGCGTATGCCGGCTTCGGCGAAACCGAGGCCGGCCAGATCGCCGCCGGGCGCCTGGCCGACCTGACGGCGCTGTCGGTGGATCCGCTGACGGTGGGCGCGAGCACTGCAGCCCCCCTGCTCGATGGACGCATCCGCCTGACCGTGGTCAACGGGAGGGTCGCGTTCGACGGCCGGTAGCCGGCGGGCCGAGCAGCACGACCTCCTGCCCCTCCACGGGCAGCGTCAGGCCCGGTGAGTTCCGTTTGACGACGGCCACGAGACGGGCACCTTCACCAGTCGCCGGCGAGGCCATGACCATCGTGTTCGTCGTATCCCTTGTCACGGGCACGAAGGACACGCGGCGGATCTTCTTGCCATTCACCAGCACGCGCACCACGAGTCCGTCCTTCGAGTCTTCGTAACCCGGTTGATCGAAGGCCGAATGGCCGACCGCATACAGGACAGGTTTGCCCTTGTAGACCTCGGTGCCCTGAATCGTATGCGTGCCGTGGCCGAACACCAGGTCGGCGCCGGCATCGATGGCTGTGCGCGCGAAGAGCTTCTGATACTCCTCCGCCTGCGTACGGTCGGCGCCGGCGCCGCCCGCCCGCTCCGACGATTGCTCCTCGCCGAACTGCACGGGCGTGGCGCCGTCGCGGTTGTGGTGCGACACCACGACCACGTCGGCCCTGCCGCGCAGGGCGGCGACGTCGGCCTTGAGGCGCGCCAGATCGCCGGCGTCGATCGTCACGCCGTCGGACGAGAGGATGCGCGCAACGCCGGGGTTCGTGGCGGTCGCGATCTGCACCGCTTGGCGGTACCAGCGGGCCGTGTACTGCAGGAAGCCGAAGCGCACGCCCTTGCGCTCGATGATGAGCGGCTGGTGGGCTTCGTCGATGTTGCGTCCGCCGCCCACATGTCGCACACCATGCGCGTCGAGTACTCGCATCGTCTCGAGAAGGTTCTGCTGGTCCCACACGACGTTGTTGGCGACACCCACCGCGTCGATGCCGGCAGCCACGAGCGCCTTCACCCCGTCGGGCCCCGGATGCACCCACTTCTTGTCCGGAATATCCCCGACCGGCCCTTTCGACGGCACCAGCATGCCCTCGAGGTTGGCGTAGACGAGGTCGGCACGCTGCAGCGTGTCTGTCACGTGGGCGAACGCCGTCGCGGGATCGGCACGACGCTGTACCTGGATGTCGCCAATGATGAGCAGCTCGAGATCCCCGCTCGCCGCCGGACGCCACGGCCACACATCGGCCGACAGGCTCACGCCCGTGGCCGCCAGCCACGCGGCGATCATCACGGCACGACGGAACGAACGGGACGCGGGGTTCCTCATCATCGGTCCTCCTCAGGCCTGCCAGTGTCGCCGCCACACTGCGTGAAATCCCCGGCGCCTGTCAACCGGCGATCGCGTGACGACTCACGCCATCGGCGGCGAACCGCCGTGCACGAACGGGGTGAGCAGCATCTCGAGGAGCGCGTGCGTCGGCGTGGGCACGCCGGCCTCGCGGCCGAGTCGTGCGACGGCGCCGCTCAGCCACGGCAGTTCGAGCGGCTTGCCACGCTCGAGGTCCTCGAGCAGCGACGACGTCGCCTGCGGCGAGCGCATCATTCCGGCCATCCCGCTGAAGACCGACAGCCGGGCGAACCTGGACCACAGGTCGCGCCGGATATCGGGGCTGACGGTGACGGTGACGCCGGCCGCGTGCTCGCGGCCGAGGCGGCCGTGTCCACGTCGGAAATCTTCACGGTGAGGAAGACGACGTCCGCCGTGCCGAGGTCCGCCGGGTCGGCGCTGGCCCGGATGCTGGTGACGTGCACGTCGCCCCTGGGGCTCGCGATGCGCCGCCCGTCGCGGCGAATCGCCTCGAGGTGCCGCCCGAAAGGGTCGCACCGGAAACGGCAGGTCGGTCGCAGGCATTCTGCCGCGAGAGGCTCCAGTCCCTAAGTCCCTGGTCCCTGAGTCCCTGCTCTCCAGGGCGTCAGCCTCAAGGCGCCCAGGCTCACGACCGGCACGTCGCCGATGACGGTCGCGTTGTGGCGGCGTCCGCGCGGCACTTCCACCCAGTCGCCGGGACCGAGCGCGGCGGTGTGGCCGCCGATGACGATGCGGAAACAACCGCTCACCACGGCGTCGATCTTGTCGACGTCGTGGGCGTGGTCGGGGAAGCGCGTGCCGGGGGGATAGACGTAACGCGCCACGACGTAGCCGAGCGCTTCGAGCCGGGCGCGCAGGGCGGCTTCGGTCAGCGGGCCGTCGGCCGGCGCGTTCCAGCGCCGCACCTGCACGGCGACGGGCCTACTGGGCGCCGCCCGCGTCGGGCGACGCCGGCATGCCGGGCATCGCGCCCCTGGCCAGCTCCTGGTCGATCATGAGCAGGCCGACACCGGTCGTGCCGCCGAGCTTGATGCGGCCGAGAATCGCGCGCGCCGCCGCTTCCTCTTCCATCTGCTCGTTGACGAACCACTGCAGCAGCACGATCGCCGGACGGTCCTTGGCGGCCTCGGCCATCGCGTAGAGGTCGTTGATCGAGGCGGTGACGGCCTGTTCGTTCTGCAGCACGTGCGCGCAGAGTGCTTCGACGGTCTTCCACGATGATGGCGGCTGGGCTACCGCCGGCAGCACGGCCTTGGCGTCGCGTTCGACGATATGGTCGATGAACTTCTGCGCGTGCATGAGCTCGTCGGTGGACTGCTGACGCATCCAGGTGGCGAAGCCCGGCAGGTCGTTGGCCGAGAGCCAGACCGACATGGCGCGGTATTCGTGCGAGGCCTTGAATTCGAGCTTGAGGTGCTCGTTCATGCCCTTGAGCAGCTTGGCATCCATGCCGCTCAGACTATCACGCAGACCGCGGCCGGAGCGCGCGGGCGGTGTCAGCGCGAGCTGGCGCGCCGCCGGGCCAGCTCGAAGCTCAGCCCGCCGAGGCCGACGAAGAGCGTCGTGCCGATGAGCGCGATAGGCGTGAGCTGCTGGCCGGCGAAGTAGAGCGCGGCGACCATGGCGGCGACGGCGCCGGCGGCCGACGCGATCACCTGCCAGAAGGGCGGCGGAGCGGGAGTGGAAGGCGGGGGCATGGGGCCTGAATGGAATTGTCTCATGGCAGCGAGATGCGATCGCCGAGCATCGCGACGCTGAGCGCGTAGGCGTTGGCGCAGTTGTAGCCGAGGATGGCCTCGTAGTTCGCGTAGACGAGGAACTGACGGTCGCCGGCATCGAGCAGCGACGCCTGGCGTTCCAGCGCCGGCAGATCACGGCCCTCCACGGTGCGCACGCCCATCGCCTGCCACTCCGCCAGGGAACGGCGGCGCGACAGGGCGCGCTCGGCGCGGCAGCCCTCGCCGCGCGACCCGGCCCGTTCGGCCAGCTCGGCGACCGTGCCGGGCACGCGAATCTGCCGGCCCCACGTGGCCTCGCCGTCCCAGCCGTAGGCCTTGAGATAGTTGGCAATCGACGCGAACACGTCGGCGTGATTCGACCAGATGTCGCGCGTGCCGTCGCCGTCGAAGTCTTCGGCGTACTTCAGGTAACTCGACGGCATGAACTGCGGCTGCCCCATCGCGCCCGCCCACGACCCTTTGAGCCGCGGCAGGTCGATGTGGCCACGGTCGACGATACGCAGCGCGTCGAAGAGTTCGTTCCGGAAGAGTTCGCCGCGGCGGCCGTCGAAGGCGAGCGTGGCCAGCGCCTGCACCGTGGGCCGCACACCGGTGAAGCGGCCGAAGTTCGACTCGAGGCCCCACACGGCCACGAGGTAGCGCGGCTGCACGCCGTAGGCCTTGCCCACGCGTTCGAGCACCGCGCGATGGGTCGTGGCCATGCGGCGGGCGCGGCGCACAGTGGCCGGCGTGAGGCGCTGGCGCACGTAGGTGTCGATGCTCAGCACGGCCTCGGCCTGGCCGCGGTCGCGTTCGAGCACGACCGGCAGCGGCTCGAGTCCGTCGAGCGCCCTGGCGGCCACGGCTTCGGAGATGCCGCGGCGCACCGCTTCGGTCTTCAGGTCGTCGAGGAAGGCGGCAAAGCGCGCGGCGTCATCGGCCGGCGGCTCGACGGGCCCCTGCGCCGCGGGACCCACGGCCGCGCCGAGGACGAGGGCGAAGAGCGCCGCCGCGAGGCGAGCACCGGGTCGAGCGAAGGGCACGGGCGGCGCCATGACGATGCTGTCATTGTGCCATGCGACACCGGCCGGCGCGCGGGCTATGCTTCCGCCTCATGCCCTTCTACGCACTCGACACGCTGCCCACGCGCGACCTCTTCCCCGGCTTCACGGCGCGCCTCGTGCACACGCCCCTCGTCACCCAGTCGTTCGTGCAATGCGAGGCCGGCGCGTCGTTCCCCGAACACCAGCATCCGCACGAGCAGACCGTCATCGTGCTCGAAGGCGAACTCGAACTCACCGCCGGCGGCGAGACCGTGCGGCTCACGCCGGGCACGGTCTACGCGATTCCGGGCAACGTGCCGCATTCGGGCACGGCGGTCGTCCCGACGCGTGTGCTCGACCTCTTCTCGCCCGTGCGCGAGGACCTGAAGAGTTAAGCCGCGCGCGACGTCCCGCCGCCAGCGGCCTACAAGGCCGCCGTGGCGCCACCGTCCACGATAATCGCCTGGCCGCTGATGTAGCGGCCGGCGTCCGAGGCCAGGAACACGAGCAGGTTGGCGAACTCCTCGGGCGTACCCAGACGTCCGAGCGGAATCGACGCCACCGATTCCTTCTTCACCTGCTGCAGCTCCACGCCGCGGCGCGACGCCATGGCGTTGTCCAGTTCTTCGATGCGCTCGGTCTGGATGCGGCCGGGCGCCACGACGTTCAGCAGGATGTTCGACGGCCCGAGTTCCTTCGCGAGCGTCTTCACGAGACCATAGACGCCGGTGCGGAACGCGTTCGACAGCACGAGGCCCGGGATCGGCTGCCGGATCGACGACGACGCGATCGTGAGGATGCGGCCGCCGCCGGCCTTCTTGAGCTCCGGCACGGCCGCGTTGACGAGGCGCACGAGGCTCATGAGGTTCTGGTCGAACGCCTTCTGCCACTGCTCGTCGGTCATCGACAGGAAGTCGCCCGCCGGCGGACCACCGGCGTTGTGCACGACGATGTCGAGACCGCCGAGGGCCGAGACGGCATGGCCCACGAGGCGGGCGGCTTCCGCCGACGAGCTGACGTCGGCAACGAGCGCCTCGACGCGGGCCCCGGTCTCGGTGCGGATGCGGGCGGCGGCGTCGGTGATGCGCGCGTCGTCGCGGCTGCAGATGACGAGGGCCACGCCCTCGCGGGCGAGGCCGAGAGCCGTGGCGTAGCCAAGGCCGCGGCTGGCGGCGGTGACGAGGGCGCGTTTTCCGGTGAGCTTGAGGTCCATGGTGTCCTACGACGCCTTCGGCTGCAGGCCGAGGCGTGTCATCAGATCGTCGAGGTCGGCGAGCGTGCCGTCATCGACCGGGGAAAAGGGCGCGCGCACGCGGGGCGTCGCGATGACGCCGCGGCGATGGTAAATGTGCTTGCGCAGCGCGAGATTGATGCGCGGCTGATTCTCGAAGCGGATGAGCGGGCAGTACTTGTAGAAGATCTCCGTCGCCCCGTCGATGTCACCGGCGGCAAACGCCCGGTGGATCTTCACGAGGATCTCCGGGAACGCGAAGCCGGTCATCGTGCCGATGGCACCATGCCGCAGTTCCTCGAGGAACATCATGCCGCCGAGGCCGCCGAAGATGCGGACGTCGGGGTTGAGCGCCAGCACCTGGCTGATCTTCATCGGCGACGGCTCGTCTTCGAGCTTGAGGTGCTGGAGCTTCGGCGAGGCCTTGGCGAGACCGGCGATGAGCTCGGGGCTCATCGTGATGCCACCGACGGCCGGCGGGAAGTCCTGCACGACCACCGGGATGTCGATCGCCTCGGCCACGGCCACGTAGTGGCGGTGCAGCGCGGCGTCGTTCGAGCGCGCGAGCTTCGGCGGCGCCACCATCACGGCCACGGCGCCGAGCGCCTGGGCGCGGCGGCTCCAGGCGATACAGCCGTCGGTGCCCGGGTGCGTCGTGCCGATGCAGATCGGAAAGTCCTTCCCCGCCGCGGCCATCGTGGTCTCGATGACGGCGTCGCGTTCGGCTTCGGTGAGCTTGTCGGCTTCGCCGAGCACGCCGAGGATGGTCATGCCGTTCACGCCGGCATCCCGCGTGAAGTGTGTGAGGCGGCTCAGGCTCGCGTGGTCGATGGCGCCGTCGGCGAGGAACGGCGTGGGCGTGATGTTGAAAACACCGGTCAGGACGTTGGACATGCGCCCACTACGCTACACCAACGCGCCGGCCAGACCGGCGATGAGCGGCTGCACGGCCACGGTGGGCCGGCCCGACGCCGCCGCGAACGCCGCCCGCGACGCCTCGTCGTGGCCCATGCAGTCGAGCACGACGAGCGACACGTCGGCCGCGCGCAGGCGGGTGGCGGCGGCAGCCAGTTCGTCGGCGCGCGACGGCGCAGCGTGGGTCACGACCACGTCGAAGCCATCGGCGCGCCACTTCGATTCGGCATACGGCGCCTGGGCGGCGTTGGGCGTCACGATGCCAACGCGGCCGCCGGCCGCCATGGCGCGCACCGTCGCCGGCACGACGCGCCCAGGCACGACCACCGGCGCCGCGCACGCGAAGGCCGGAAACGCGCCCGCGCAGGCCACGACGACGAGCGTCGCCCCGCCGGCGGCGAGCGCGGCGGCCGCCGCAGCAACCCGCGGCACGAGCGTGTCGCGCGGCACTTCGGCCGTCGAGCCGTCGGCGAGCCGCACGAGCAGGGGATACGGTCCGGGGACGGCCAGGGCGGCGATGTCGGTGCCGCCGAGGCCGTCGAGGGCGCCGGCCACGCGCACCGTGGCATGGGGCGCCGCCGCCGCGAACGTGGCCGCCAGATCCGGACGCGGCGTCTGGCCGATCGTGACGATGCCGAGGACGGGCGGGGTCACGCGGTCTCCGGCCGCACGAACTGCCCGTGCCCGGGCCGGCCCGTGACGACGCCGTCCGTGTAGACCACGGCGCCGCGCACGACCGTCGAGACGACGCGGCCGTGCATCTCGACGCCGTCGTAGATCCGCATGTTGGCGCGCGACTTCGTGAGCGCGCCGGCCGAGTCGAAACGCCAGGTGGCGCCGAGGTCGACGATCGTGAGGTCGGCGTCGGCGCCCGGCTGCAGCCGTCCCTTGCGCGGCAGGGCGAAGAGCTTCGCCGCGTTCTCCGAACAGAGCGCCGCGACGTCTTCGAGCGTGATCCAGCCGTGGTGCGCGGCGGTGAGCATGAGCGGCACCAGCACTTCGAGACCGGCCAGCCCGGGCGGCGCGAGAAAGATGTTGTCGTCACCCCTGGCCTTGTCCTCGGCGAGGAACGGCGAGTGATCGGTGCCGACGACCTCGATGAGCCCTTCGCGCAGGCACTGCCGCAGGCCCCGCACTTCCCGCTCGCTCCTGAGCGGCGGGTTGCACTTCGCGAACGGACCGAGCCGGTCGAGCGCTTCGTCGGTGAAGAAAAGATACGGCGGGCACGTCTCCACGGTGGCGTCCACGCCGCGCCAGCGCGCGTCACGCGCCATGCGCGCCGACCGCGGGCTCGAGCAGTGCACCACCTGCACGCGGGCGCCGAGGTCTTCGGCGAGCGCGAGGACGATGGCCACCGACAGGTCTTCGACCACCGCCGGCCGGCTCTCGGCGTGCGCGCGGCCGGTCTTCCGCCCGGCGGCTTCGAGCTGCCGCTGCGCGGCCTCGAACGTGGCCGTGTGTTCGCAGTGGAAGCAGTGCCTGAGACCGGTGGCCTTCACCGCGCGCATCACCTCGCGCAGCAGCACCTCATCGGTGCACCACAGGCCGAAGAACTCGTCGAGCCGGGTGAGCGGCGGCGGCTGGAGGAACGTCTTGAAGGCGACGGCCCCGGCCTCGGCCTGCCCGGCGATCTCCGCAAGGTTCTCGTGACCCGCGCCCCCATACAGGGCGAAATCGACGACCGCCGTCGCCTCACACAGGGCGGCGCGTTTCGCCAGCGATTCGCCCGAGTTCACCGCCAGCTTCGAGATCGGCATCTCGAAGATCGTGGTGATGCCGCCGGCCGCGGCCGCCGATGTGCCGGAAAGGAAGTCTTCGCGTTCCGGCACGCCCGGGTGGCGGGTGTGCACGTGCGTATCGATGACGCCGGGCAGGATGTGGTGCCCGGTGGCATCGAGGTGCGCCGTCCCGTCGAGCGTGGCGCCCGGCGCCTCAATCGCCACGATCTGCCCGCCGGTGACCGCGATATCGGCCGACCGGATCCCCGAAGACGTGATGAGCGTACCGCCCCTGACGACGAGATCATGAACCACCGCGCCATGCTATCGCGCTATACAGTTATGGTGAAACAACGTCGGCCGAACCCCGGCCGGGAGGCACCCGTCATGTCCAGGTCCCTGCGCGGTATCGCCGCGTTCCTCGTTCTCGCCGAACTGGCCGTCGCGCCGCTCTCCGCCGTCGGCAGCCGCAAGGCCGAATACGTCGGCGGCACCATCACCGCCATCACCGAGGCCGCTGAGGGGCTGCTCGACACCACCACCGAGGCCCAGCTCATCTTCACGCCCGAGCGCGGCAAGGGCCCGTCGGTGATGATTCCCTACACGGCGATCACCGGCCTCGAGTACGGGCAGAAGGCCGGCCGGCGCGTCGGCGCCGCGATCCTGGTGAATCCGCTGCTGCTCTTCTCGAAGAAGCGCAAGCACTTCCTCACCATCAGCTACAAGGACAAAGACGCCAAGGAACAGGCCGTCGTGCTCGAACTGGGCAAGGACATCGTGCGGACGACGCTCACCATCGTCGAGACGCGCTCCGGCAAGGAGATCGAGTACCAGGACGACGAAGCCCGCAAGGCCGGCCGCGGCGGCAACTAGCGGCCGAACTTCTCGACGCGGTTGACGACCGGCGGAAGCGATCGCAGGTAGGCATAGATCGCCCGCAGGTCGTCATCCTGCATCCCTGCGTAGTACGTCCACGGCATCTCGCTGTTCTGCAGCCGCTCGTCACCTTCGAGCATACGCGGCGTGCCGCCCCGATAGGCACGGAACTTCTCCACGAACTGCTCCTCGGTCCACGTGCCGAGACCGGTCGCGGCATCGGGCGTCAGGTTCGCGGACCGCACGAGCCCCACGCCGTTCGGCGTGAAGGGCGTGCCGCCGGCGAACTCCTTGCCCGGCAGCGGAGCCCCCTGCTCGTCCATCGGCGTGTGGCAGTCCGCGCACACGGCGGCGTTGGTGAGGTAGCGGCCGTACGCCACGCGGTCTGCGGGCTCGGGCATCGGTGCGTGCGATGCCGCCGCCGGGATCGTGCGCACGACGAGCGGCAGGGGAAACTTCAGCGTGCGCGCCGGCAGCGTCTGGGCCGGCACCGGCGGCAGCGTGCGGATGTAGGCGACGATCGCCTCGATGTCCTCGCGTGACATCTTTCCGTAGCGCGGATACGGCATGAGGGGGAAAAGCGGCGTGCCGTCGCGGCTCACGCCGGTCGTGATCGCGCGCACGAGTTCGCCGTCGGTCCACTCGCCCACGCCGCCCGGCGTGATGTTCTTCGCGTAGAGCACGAAGGGTTCGAGGCCGAAGCCAAAGCGCTGGCCGCCTTTGCCTTTGGTGCCGGCCACCACCGGCGCGCTGAAGCGGGACCAGTCGCGGTCGGCATGGCACACGACACAGCCGACGACGTTCTCGACGAGGTACTGGCCGCGCGCCAGCCGTTCGGGCGTGGCCTGGATGCGCACGCCGTCGGCGGGTGGCACCGCGGGGTACTTGAGGAAGAGATAGGCCAGGCCGGCGCCGGCGAGCAGTACGACCAGGGCCACGAGGCCCGCGAGCAGCTTGAACAGGGTTCTCATAGGGGCAGGGCCTCCGGGACCACTCGGCGTCAACTGCCGGGAGCGTGGCATTACGCCTAAGTCCATCACACCCCCTGTAGCGCCGGGCGGCGGGCGGGGCCATCACCGCGACGGTCAACTCGAGCGGTGCCGTGGCGGCACGCAGCCGGGGGAACGACCAGTGGCGTTCCTCTCATGCGCGTCTCATGCGGGCCTGCTACAAGAGTCCTCGCATGGCCACACGACTTCTCGGGCTGGCGCTTCTCTGCGCGGCGATGGCGGCACCGGCCGCCGGGCAGACGGCGGCCGGGCCGCTCACTCTTGCCGACGCGCTCACCCGGGCCCGCACCGAGGCGCCGGCACTCGCCGCCGTCCGCGCCCGCATCGACGGCGCGCGCGAGGCGCGCCTGCGCGCCGGCCGCCCCCTCAACCCCTCCGTCGAACTGCGGTCGGAGAACTGGGCCTCCGGCGTCGCCGGCGGACTGCCGCTCGACGTCTTCGCCAGCGTCACGCAGACCGTCGAACTCGGCGGCAAACGCGGTGCGCGCCGTGACGCCGCCGCCGCCGCCGTCACCACGGCCGCCGCGACGGAGGCGGTTCTGTGGCGCGAAATCGCCCGCACCGTGACGACCGACTATCTGACGGCGCTGCGGTTCCGGGACGAGGCGCGGGCGCTCGCGGCGCACGCCGACAGCCTCGCGGAAGCCTCGCGCGTCATGGGCCGCCGCGTGGCGGTGGGGTCGGCGCCGGAAGCCGAACTGCTGAAGCTGCGCACCGAAGAAGCGCGCGCGGTCGTCGCCCGCACGCGCGCCGAGCTGGCCGCGGCCCGCGCGCTCGCCACGCTGGGCGCGGCGCTCGGACTCGACGTGCAGCCCGATCAGCTGCAACGTCCCGCGGCGCCGGCGCCGCCCGCCGACGCCACGGTGCCAGCGACACACCCGGATCTGGTCGCCGCGGCCAGTGCCATCGGCGCGGCCCGCGCCGCCGTCGCGCTCGAACGCGCGCGCGGCGTGCCGGACGTGGCGGTGAACGCCGGCGTGAAGCGCACATCGGGCTACAACACCGGTGTCGCTGCCGTCACCGTGCCGATCCCGCTCTTCGATCGCAACGGCGTGGCGCGCGCGCTGGCCGACGGCCAGTTGCGCGCCGCCGAACAGGAGCGCGACGCCGCCGAACGCCGGCTGGGCGGCGCGCTCGCGAGCGCGCGGGCCGCCGCCGCCACGCTGAGCTCCCGCGCCGCCGACGCGCAGGCGCAGCTGGTGGATCCGGCGCGCGGCGCCCGTGATGCCGCCCGCGCCGCCTTCACCGCCGGCGCGCTCGACGTGCTGCGCCTCGTCGACGCGGAGCGCGTCTTCATCGACGCGACGATTGTCACCCTGGAACTCGAATTCGATGCCGTGGCCGCTGCCATCGATGCGCGCCTGGCCGCCGGAGAGGAACCCCTGCCATGACGTCTTCGTCCCGCCGCGCGCTCACGGCGCTGGCCGCTGTCGCGCCGCTCGTCACGACGCTCGCCTGCGGAGGCGGCGCTACGCCGGCAGCCGATCCGGCGCCGGCCGCCACCGCCGCGCCGTCATCGGTGCGCGTCGATGCCACCGATGCCGCGGCCGCCGGCATCGAGACCGCCACCGCGAGCACGGTCGAACGTGCCGACCCGCTCGACGCGGCGGGCCGTGTCCTCTTCGACGAACGCCGCACGGCGCGTCTGGGGTCGCTCGTGGAAGGGGTCGTGCACGAGTTCAACGTGCAGCCGGGCGACAGCGTGGCGCGCGGCGCGGTCCTCGTGCAGCTCCACAGCCACGTTGTGCACGAT
>JBIKUN010000177.1:0-8375 GCA_044347565.1 Vicinamibacterales bacterium
GGAATAGACGGGGGCTGGGGGCTGGGGGCCGGGGGCTGGGGCTTGTCCTGCTCGCGCTCGCTTCGCTCGCGCCGCTGCACGGCCAATCTGCCTGGAAGGACGCCGCGGCGGGGTTCACCTTCGAGTTCCCACGCGATCATGCGAGTCATCCAGACAAGAAGATCGAGTGGTGGTACTACACGGGCAACGTGTCCACGTCGTCGGGACGCCGCTTCGGGTATCAGGTCACGTTCTTCCGCGTCGGCATCGATGCGGCGCCGGTGAATCCGTCGCGCTGGGCCGTGCGCGACATCTATATGGCGCATCTCGCGGTGTCGGATCCGGACGGCCGCCGTTACCGCTTCGACGAACGGCTGTCGCGCGGCGGCCCGGGGCTGAGCGGTGCCGCCACTGACCGCTACCGCGTGTGGAACGACGACTGGCGCGCCGGGCTCGATGCCGCGGGCCGGCACGAGATCGTGGCCACGACGCGCGGCGCCTCCGTGCGCCTCACGCTCGACGAAGGCAAGCCGCCGGCGGTGAACGGCATCAACGGCATCAGCCAGAAGGGCGCCCGCCCCGGTAACGCGTCGCACTACTACTCGCTCACCCGCATGCCCACGCGCGGCACGCTCACGATCGACGGCGAAGCGTTCACCGTCGCCGGCGAGAGCTGGATGGACCACGAGTTCGGCACGAGCTTCCTCGAACCCGAGCAGCAGGGCTGGGACTGGCTGTCGCTGCAGCTCGACGACAACCGCGAGCTGATGCTCTACCAGTTGCGCCGCGCCGACGGCTCGCGCGATCCGCGGTCGAGCGGCACGCTTGTGGATGCCCGCGGCGGCACGAAGCACCTGACCGCGACCGACTTCACGCTCACCCCGACCGGCGCGAAGTACACCGGGCCGAGCGGCGCGACCTATCCGGTGGGCTGGACGATCGCCGTGCCGGGCGAACAGATCGCGCTCACCGTGAACACGCCGCTCGAGAACCAGGAACTGGCCACGACCGGCGCGGGCGTCTCCTACTGGGAAGGTATGGTGCGCGTCACCGGCACGGCCCGCGGCGCGGCCGTGTCCGGCCGCGGCTATCTCGAGATGACGGGCTACAAGGGCAGCCTGGGTCGCGTGATGAGTCTGACCGCTGGCCGCTGACAGGCGGCGTTACTTCTTGCCGCTCTTCACCACCCGGCCGCCGCGGCCGCCGGTGACCTTGAGCTGCAGGAACACGCCCACGAGGCCGAGCGCAATCCACGCCCACGGCACCCACGTCTGGCCAGGCGCCGGCTGCATCGGATAGGGCACCCACACGTCGCCGGCCGCGGCCGCCGCGAGCTTCGCCTTGTCGCCGCCCAGCGCGAGCACGCCCACGATGAGTGCCCAGGCGCCGCCGAAGGCGGTGCCGACGATGGTGACGTAACGCTGCAGCCACGTCGCCAGCCACGCACCCGCGACCGAGGCCAGGATGACGACGTAAGGATGCGGATCGCCGGGCAGCTGCGTCCAGATGAGCGTGACCGCCGCCGCGCCCAGGCCGGCGCCGACGAGCGCCACGCCGATGAACGACGCCGCCACCATGATGACCGCGCCGCCGATGCCGCCGATGATGAACGCGCCCACCTGATAGGCGGTTTCGCTCGCGCCGAGCAGGGAGCTGGCGGCCAGGCCGCCGATGATGAAGCCGAACGCGGCCAGCACGTAGCGCAGCAGGCGGAATCCCGCCACGCAGGCCATGAGACCGACAACCGCCACGATCGCGGCGGCCGGCATCTGATAGGAGATGGGGAGCATCTCGACGGAACGCTGACGATTCTAGACCGGACGGGCCGGCCTACGACACGTCGCGGCGGCCCTCCATCGCCTTGCCCATCGTGAGCTCGTCGGCGTACTCGAGGTCACTGCCCACGGGGATGCCCGTGGCGATGCGGGTCACGCGCACACCGAGCGGACGCAGCAGGCGGGCCAGGTAGATCGCCGTCGCCTCCCCTTCCACCGTCGGGCTCGTGGCCAGAATGACTTCGTCCACCTTGCCGCCGTCGATTCTGGCGAGCAGGCCCTTGATCTTGAGGTCGTCGGGGCCAATGCCCTGGAGCGGCGAGATCGTGCCCATCAGCACGTGGTAGACGCCGCGGAAGCCGCGCGACTTCTCGATCACGTTGACGTTCTGCGGTTCTTCGACCACGCAGATGAGGCGCTGATCGCGCGCCTCGTCGCCGCAGTAGCGGCACGGGTCCACGTCGGTGATGTTGTGGCACACCGAGCAGTAGGTCACGTTGTCCTTCACGTGCCGGATCGCCTCACAGAGCCGTTCGGTGTCTTCGCGCGGCGTCTTCAGCACGTGGAACGCCAGGCGCTGCGCGCTCTTGGCGCCCACGCCGGGGAGCTTGCGGAACTGTTCGATGAGCGCGTCGAGGGGACCTGGCAGCACGGCATCGGCCTCACATCTCTTCGATCTTCACGTTGGCCACCGGGAAGATCTCGAGCATCGACCGCACGACCGGGTTCGCCATCGCCTCGTCGCGCAGGGTGTCAGCGCCGGCTCCCGTGGCCACGGGGCTCTTCATCACCGGACGCGGCGCGGTGGCGGCCGGCACGGCGCCGCCGATCGCCTCAGCCTGCGCCGGGTCGCCGTCGACCGTGGTCACCTTCACCGGGATGCCGCGGCCGAAGGTCTGCTCAGCCAGGCCTTCGAGCAGCGCGCGGTTCTCTTCACACTGCGCCTTCGGCACCTTCTGCTTCGGCAGGAACGCGAAGGTGATCATGGCGGGCGTGACGTCGATCTTGTAGGCCTGCGCCACGACGGCGTTGAAGAAGAACACCTTCGCGGACTTGATGGCGCCGAGGAACTGCTCGCGCGCGTTGTCGGGCAGCGGCTCGCCGGGGGCCATCGCGGCGCGCATCGGCGCGGGCGCGGCGGCCGGCGGCGGCGCGGCGGGCGCGGCCGGGCGCATCGCGGCCGGCGGCGGCGCGGCCGGACGCGGCGGCGCGCTCGGGGCGACGGCACGCGGCGGCGGCATGGCCGGACGGGCGGCGGCGGGGGCGGCCGCACGGGCCATCGGCGCGGCCAGGCTGCGGCCGCCGCCTTCGAGCAGTTCGGCGAGCGGCATGAGCTTGCGCAGGTGCATCAGGCGCAGCAGCGCCATCTCCATCTGGAAGCGCGGATGGTCGGACTGGCGGACGTCGAACTCGGCCTTGGTGAAGCCGTCGAAGGTGCGCAGCAGATCCTCGCGCGAGAAGCGCGGCCCGATTGCCGACACCCGTTCGCGTTCCGACTCGCTCGCCACCTCCGGATCCTTCAGTCGTGACGCGTCGACCGACACGAGGAGCAGGTCGCGGCTGGCGCGGGCCAGCTCCCGGCACAGCAGCCGCAGGTCATAGCCGCGCTCGATGGCGCGATCCACGAGGGTGAAGGCGGCCGGCGCGTCTTCGGCGGCGATGGCCTCGAGCATGTCGAACACGAGGTCGCGGCCCACGAGACCGAGCACCGAGGTCACGTCGTCGAGCGTGAGGGTGTCGCCCGAGAAGGCGCGCACCTGGTCGAAGGCCGAGAGCGAGTCGCGCATGCTGCCCTCGCCGGCCCGCGCGAGCAGGAGCAGCGCGTCGTCCGACACGGTGATCTGCTCTTCGGTGGCCACGTACCGCAGGCGCTCCACGACGGTCTTCGGCGAGATGGTGCGGAACTCGTAGATCTGCGACCGCGAGAGCACCGTGTCAGGAATCTTGTGCAGCTCGGTCGTGGCCATCATGAAGACCACGTGCGGCGGCGGCTCTTCGATCGACTTGAGCAGCGCGTTGAACGACGACGTCGACAGCATGTGGACTTCGTCGATGAGGAACACCTTGAAGCGGTTGCGCGCCGGCGCAATCGACAGCCCCTCGATGATGACCTCGCGCACGTTGTCGACGCCGGTGTGGGTGGCGGCGTCGATCTCGAGCACGTCCATGTCGCGGCCTTCCGCGATCTCCCGGCAGGCCTCGCAGTTGCCACACGGCGTGGGCGTGGGGCCTTCGGCGCAGTTGAGGGCGCGGGCGAGGATGCGGGCGGTCGTCGTCTTGCCGCAGCCGCGCGGGCCGGCGAACACGAACGACTGGGCGATCCGCTTGCTCTTGAGCGCGTTGCGCAGCGTGCGGGTCACCGCCTGCTGGCCCAGGACGTCGTCGAGCGTCTGGGGCCGCCACTTGCGGGCAAGAGCCTGGTAGGCCATCGGGAATCAGTTGCCCCGGAAGGTGGTGCGGGCCCTACCGCAGCCCGGAGGTCCCACGCACATGTCAGGCGCTGCTGAGCGCTGCTGCCTTCCGGCCCTGACGCGGTTCGCAGACTGCCATTGCACGGGTTCCGGGCCGCGGTGCGGCCCGCCGCCTCGACTGCCCGCACTGCACGCGCGGACATGGACGGGACGAACCTTCAGTGTATCCCGCGCGCCGCCCGGCCGGCAAGAAACCCGGGGCCTCGGGCCACCGCCCCACGTGGAGACTGAACCCACTCAGGCCTGGAGGAGACTTCTGGCGAGATCTGCGTACATGTCGACGGCCCGTTCGAGGTCGGCAATCGCCACGTGTTCGTGGTCGGTGTGCGCCACGTGGATGGTGCCCGGGCCGAGCAGCAGCGGCGTGCCCCACTGCGAGAGGAACGGCACATCGCTGAAGTAGGCGAAGACCTCGGTCTCGAAGCCGGGCACGGTGTGCAGACGCACGGCCGGCAGTTCCAGGATCTCCTGCACGTCCACGCGGCCGGCCACCACCGCGTGCAGCGTGGCCCGCAGCGCGTCGTGCTCGCCCACCGTGCGGAAGAAGACCTCCGCCTCGGCGTGCGGCGGGATCACGTTCGGCGCGACACCACCCGTGATGAGCCCCACCGTGTAGTGCGTGCGACCCAGTTCCGGATCGGCCGGCCAGTCGGCCGTACGCAGGCTCAGGAGCACGTCCAGCAGCTTCTCGATGGCCGACTCGCCGAGCTGCGGATACCCCGAGTGCGCCGCCTTGCCGTGCGCCGTGAGGCGCACGCGGAAGCAGCCGCGCGTGGCCAGTCCGAGCTTGAGCTCGGTGGGCTCGCCGTTGATGAGGTACTTCGACTGCGAGGCGATCGTGTTGGCCGCCTTGGCGCCGTCGCTGCCGCGTTCCTCGCCGGCCACGAACACGAGGCCGATGCGGGTCTCGCCCGCCGCCCTGAGACGTTCCGCCGCCGCCACCTGCGCCGCCAGGATGCCCTTGGCGTCACACGCGCCGCGGCCGTGCAGGATGCCGCCTTCGACGCGGCTCGGGAAGAACGGCGGCACGCAGTCGAAATGGGTCGAGAAGACGAGCGCCGGCTCACCCACCGCCGCCACGACGTTGATGCGATCGCCGGCCACGGGCTGCTCGAGCACCGAGTAGCCGCGGCCGCGCAGGTACTCGGCGAGCACGCGCGCCACCGGCCCTTCCTGCCCGGTCGTGGATTCGATGTCGATGAGCGTGCGCGCGAGTCCGACGACGTCTACCGGATCCACTGTTCGAGCTCCGTGCGCGTGTCGGTCCTGTCGTCGCGATACTTCACGATGACCGGCGTGGCGAGCGACAGCCCCCAGTCCGTGCCGGCGCCCACGGTGACAGAGCGCGCGCCCGGCACGACCACCGCCCCTTCGGGAATCACGAGCGGCTGCCCGGGCTCGGGCTTGAGGATGCGGCCGTTCGGCAGGTCGTACACGGGCGTCGACCCCGTGAGGATGACGCCGGCCGCGATGACCGCGCGGCGCTTCACGACCGCGCCTTCGTAGATGCCGGTGTTCCCGCCCACGAGCACGTCGTCCTCGATGATGACCGGCATGGCACCCACTGGTTCGATGACGCCGCCGATCTGTGCCGCCGCGCTCAGATGCACGCGGGCGCCGATCTGCGCGCACGAGCCGACGAGCGCATGCGAATCCACCATCGACCCTTCGCCCACGTAGGCACCGACGTTCACGTACATCGGCGGCATGCAGATGACCCCCTTCGCCAGAAACGCGCCGTCGCGGATCGCCGAGCCGCCGGGCACGACGCGCACGCCCGAGTGCGTGGCGAGCGGCTTGAGCGGCATCGTGTCCTTGTCGAAGAACGGCAGGCCGGCCGCCGACATGTCGCTCAGGTCGCCGAAGCGGAAGCCGAGCAGGATGCCCTGCTTCACCCACGTGTTCACGCGCCAGCCGGTGGGCGCGGCGGCGTCTGGCTCGGCCGAGCGCACGTCGCCCGCCCCGAGGCGCTCCCGCAACTGACGCCACGCCTCGCGGGCCTCGGCCTTGTCGGCGTTCGCGCCGGCGGCGAACAACTGCTCGATCACATCCTTCAGGGTCATCCGTTTCGTCCTCTGACTAGACCGCGGCCTTCGCCGCGATCGGCAGGCCGAGCTCACGCATCACGGCCAGCACCTTGTCCTTCGACGCCTGGCGCGGCGGCACCATCGGCAGGCGGAACTGCTCCTCGCACAGGCCCATCGTGGCCATCGAGAACTTGACCGGGCCGGGGCTCGACTCGCAGAAGTTCACCTGCATGAGCCCGAGGATGCGCTGGTGGATGGCGCGCGCGCCGGCGAAGTCACCGCGTTCGGCGGCTTCGACCATGTCGGCCATCTCGCGCGGAATCTGGTTGGAGCACACCGAGATGATGCCGCGGCCGCCAATCGCCATGAGCGGCACGGTCACGGCGTCGTCGCCCGAGAGCACGAGGAAGTCGTCGGGCACGGCGCGGATGATGTCGGCCATCTGCGACATGTTGCCCGAGGCTTCCTTCACACCGATGATCGTGGGGATGGTGGCGAGCCGTGCGAGGGTGGGCGCCTCGACGTTGCAGCCGGTGCGGCCCGGCACGTTGTAGACGATGATCGGGAGCGGCGTGGCGTCGGCGATCACCGAGTAGTGCGCGAAGAGTCCTTCGGGCGTGGGCCGGTTGTAATACGGCGTCACCGAGAGCAGGCCGTCGGCGCCGGCCGCCTGCATCTCCCTGGCCGCGTGCGCCACTTCATGGGTGTCGTAGCCGCCGGCACCGGCCAGCACGGGCGTCTTGCCGCCGGCTTCGTCCACCACGATCTCGACGATGCGGCGGCGTTCGGCCGCGGTGAGCGTGGGCACTTCGCCGGTCGTGCCACACGGCACGAGGAAGTGGGTGCCGAGGTCGATCTGCCGGCGGGCCAGCCGGCGGACGGCCGCTTCGTCCACGGCACCCGTCGTCGTGAACGGAGTGATGAGTGCGGTGCCGACACCGGTGAAACGCGTGCGCATGGTTACTCTCCCGAATCCGTGAGGAAGTCCCGCATCGTGAACCAGCCGCGCCGGCCCACCAGCCAGCGTGCCGCTTCGAGCGCGCCGCGGGCGAAGACGCTGCGGTCGCGCACCTGGTGCGTGAGCGTGACGGTCTCCGACGGTCCGTCGAAGCCGATCGTGTGGGTGCCGGGAATCGACCCGGCGCGTGTCGCCGCCACGTCGATGCCGCGCGTGTAGCCGGCCTCGACCATCGCGCGCTGCAGCATGAGCGCGGTACCCGACGGCGCGTCCTTCTTGGCGCTGTGGTGCAACTCGTGAATCCAGGCGCCGAAGTCCGCATGCGGCCCGAAGCGCCGGGCCGATTCCTCGGCCAGGAGCATGAAGAGGTTCATGCCGAGCGAGAAGTTCGCCGAAGCCAGCACCGCCGTGCCGGCCTGCGCCACCACCGCGCGCAGCCCGGCTTCGTGCGCCTGCCAGCCCGTGGTGCCGACGACCACGTTGATGCCGCGCCCCGCGAGCACGGGCAGATTCGACGGCACCGCCTCGGGCAGCGTGAAATCGATGGCCACGTCCACATGGCCGTGGTCGCGCGTGAGGCCGTCCGGATCCTGATCCGTGACGATGCCAGCGAGCGCGAAGCCGTAGGACGGGGCGAGCTGCTCGACGAGCTGGCCCATGCGTCCGTGCCCCACGAGGAGCAGGCGGTTCACGCCCGCCCGCCCGCGCCGGCGGTGGCGAAGAACGCGTCGTGCAGACGGCCGAGCACGAGCGGCACGTCGGTTTCGCGAATCACGAACGTGATGTTACGCCGGGTCGCTGCCTGCGAAAGCAGCTTCACGGGCACGTCACCCACCGCGTCGAACACCCGGGCGACCAGCCGCGGTTCGGTGTTGAGGCCCTCGCCCACGGCGCAGACGATCGCCATGTCGTGTTCCAGCGAGACTTCCGCGAACTCCGAGAGGGCCTCGACGATGGCCGGCAGGCGGCGCCGATCATCGACCGTGACCGAGACGCTCACTTCGGAGGTCGTGACGACGTCCACCGGGGTCTTGTGGCGCTCGAAGACCTCGAACAGCCGGCGCAGGAAGCCGTGCGCCATGAGCATCCGCGTGGACGTGATGTCCACGACCGTCACCTGCTTCTTCGAGGCGAGCGCCGTGAGGCCGAGATCGCTCGGCGGCCG
>JBIKUN010000178.1:0-8372 GCA_044347565.1 Vicinamibacterales bacterium
TGGCTCGGCCGCGGCCTCATGGGCGGCGTGCAGAAGCTGTTCTTCCTGCCGGAGCCGCACACCGACTTCATCTTCGCCGTGATCTCCGAGGAACTCGGCTTCATCGGCGCCACGCTCGTCGTGGCCTGCTTCTGCGTGATTGCGTGGCGTGGACTGCGGGCGGCAACCGCCGCCCCCGATCGCTTCGGCGCCTTCCTGGCCCTTGGCATCACCGCCATGGTCGTGGCGCAGGCGATGATCAACCTGAGCGTGGTGCTCGGGCTCATGCCCACCAAGGGCATCTCGCTGCCGCTCGTGAGCAGTGGCGGCTCGTCGCTGCTCGTGAACCTCGCCGCCATCGGCGTGCTGCTGAACATCTCGCAGCATGCCGTGCACGATGGCGCCGCCGTGGAGCAGGGAGCCGCGTGATCCGTGCGTATCCTCTTCGCGGGCGGCGGCACCGGGGGCCATCTGTACCCAGGCATCGCGGTGGCCGACGAACTGCGCCGCCGGGATCCGGCGACGATCGTCTCGTTCGTGGGCACGGCCCGCGGGCTGGAGAGCCGTGTCGTGCCGGCGCTCGGCCTGCCGCTGGACCTCATCCGCAGCGCCGGCCTGAAGGGCAAGTCGTTCGTGGCGCTGCTGCGGGGACTGGCGCTGCTGCCGCTTTCGGCGCTGGATGCGTGGCGGGTGCTCTCGGCGCGCCGTCCGGACGTCGTCGTGGGCGTGGGCGGTTACAGTTCGGGCCCGGTGCTGCTGCTGGCGGCGCTGCGCGGCCTGCCGACGCTGCTCATGGAACAGAACACGGCGCCGGGATTCACGAACCGGCGGCTCGCGCCCTGGGTGCGCGCCGCGGCGCTCAGCTACGAGGAAACACTGCAGTACTTTCCCGCCAGGGGCGTCGTCACGGGGAATCCCGTGCGTTGCGAGTTCCTGCAGGCGCTGGAGGCCGGCGATGACGCAGCCAGGAACAACGGCGAGGTGCGCGTGTTGATCGTCGGCGGATCGCAGGGCGCCCGCGCCATCAACGACGCGATGATCGCGGCCGCGCCGCTCCTCGCGGCCGCGCCGCTCGTACTCACGCACCAGACCGGCGAACGCGACCTGGCGCGCGTGCGCGAGGGGTATGCCGCAGCCGGCGTCGCCGCCACCGTGGAGCCGTTCTTTCACGACATGAACGCGCGCATGCGCGCCGCCGACGTACTCGTGGCGCGCGCCGGCGCCTCGACGCTCGCCGAGCTCACGGTGCTGGGCCGGGCGTCGGTGCTCGTGCCGCTGCCGACCGCCGCCGACGACCACCAGCGCAAGAACGCGCGCGTGCTCGCCGCCGCCGGCGCCGCCGAGGTCATCGAAGAGAAGGACCTGTCGGGCGCCGTGCTGGCCGGTGTGCTCACCGCGCTCGCGGCCGACCCGGCCCGCCGCCGCACCATGGCGGATCGGGCGCGCGGCCTGGGCCGTCCCGACGCGGCGGCCCGCGTCGCCGATCGCATCGTCGCACTCGCGGGGGGGCACTGACATGGTGCTCGGACGCACGCGCCGCATCCACTTCGTCGGCATCGGCGGCATCGGCATGAGCGGCATCGCCGAACTGCTCGTGAACCTCGGCTACGAGGTCTCGGGGTCGGACCAGTCGCCGTCGGCCACGCTCGAGCGGCTGAGGTCGATGGGCGTCGCCACTGCCGTCGGGCATGCCGCGGGGAACGTCGGGCCGGCGGATGTCGTGGTCTTCTCGTCGGCGATCAGCAGCGGCAACCCCGAAATCGTCGATGCCCGCGCCCGCGCCATCCCGGTGGTGTCGCGCGCCGAGATGCTGGCGGAACTGATGCGCCTGCGCATCGGCATCGCCGTGGCCGGCGCGCACGGCAAGACATCGACCACGTCGATGATCGCGCTCGTGCTCGAACGCGCCGGCCTCGACCCCACCGCGGTCATCGGCGGCCGCCTGCGCGCCTTCGGCAGCAACGCCAGGCTCGGTCACGGTCAGCACATGGTGGTCGAGGCCGACGAGAGCGATCGCTCGTTCCTGAAGCTCTCGCCGACGCTCGCCGTCATCACCAATATCGACCGCGAGCACATGGAGGCCTACGGCGGCTTCGACGACCTGCAGCAGGCGTTCGTGGACTACGCGAACAAGGTGCCGTTCTACGGTGCCGTCGTCGCCTGCGCCGACGATGCCGAGCTGGCGCGCATCCTGCCGCGCATGACGCGCCGCGCCACCACCTACGGCATCGACGCCGCCGAGGTGACCGTGGGCGCCACCGACGTGGCGCTCGAAGGGTTCGGCAGCACCTGCACCGTCGTGCATCGCGACCCGCACGACCGGCACGCGCCGGCCGTGCCGCTCGGGCGGCTGCGCCTTCAGGTGCCAGGACGGCACTCCGTGCTGAACGCGCTCGCCGCCGTGGCCGTGGGCCTCGAGCTCGGCGTGCCCTACGACGTCATCGCCAGCGCGCTCGAGGAGTTCACGGGCGCCGAACGCCGCTTCGAGTTCCGCGGCACCGTCGGCGGCATCACCGTGGTGGACGACTACGGCCATCACCCGACCGAGATCGCCGCGGTGCTGGCCGCCGCCCGCGCCGCCGCGCCGCGCCGCGTCGTCGTCGCCTTCCAGCCGCACCGCTACACGCGCACGGCGCAGCTCCTGCCGGATTTCGCCGCCGCTCTCGCGCCGGCCGACGAAATCGTGCTCACCGATATCTATGCGGCGAGCGAAGCGCCGATTCCCGGCGTGACCGTGGAGGCGCTGGCCGAGGCCGTGAACCGCCGCCGCGCGCGTCCGGTCACCGTCGTGAAGGCGCTCGACCAGGTGGCGGGCGCCGTCGCCGATCTGGCGCGGCCCGGTGACCTCGTCATCACGCTCGGTGCGGGATCCATCGGCACGGTGCCGGCCGCGCTCACGCGCGAACTCGAGCGCCGCCAGGCGACGGAGGCGCGGTCGTGACGCCCGGTCTACCCGCTCCGGCCGACAAGCGCTTCCGCCGCGCCCGGGTCCGCCCGACGGGCCGCCGCGGCCTGATCTGGCGCCGCGCCCAGCTGGCCGCCAAGTCGCTGGCGATGGTGCTCGTGGCGGGCCTCGCCGTGTGGCGTGTCGTGACGCTCGTCACCGAATCGCCGACCTTCGAGGTGGCGCACATCGCGATTCACGGCAGCGACCGGCTGTCGCGCGGCGAAGCCATGGCGCTCATCGGCGAGCTGCGCGGCAGGAACATCCTCTCGATCCGGCTCGAGGACTGGCGCCAGAAGCTCCTGACCTCGCCGTGGGTGGAAGAGGCCGTCGTGCGGCGCGTGCTGCCGAATACGCTGGATGTCGTCGTGCGGGAACGCACGCCCATGGGCATCGCGCGCATCGGCCGCGACCTCTACCTCGTCGACGAACACGGCACGGTCATCGACGAATTCGGACCGAGCTACGCCGACCTCGACCTGCCGGTCATCGACGGGCTCGCCCAGCCGCCGCGCGAGGGCGCGCCGGTGGTCGACCAGGGCCGCACCGCGCTCGCCGCCCGCCTGCTCGACGATGTCGCGCGCCACGAGCAGATTGCCGCCCGCGTGTCGCAGATCGACGTGCGCGACGTGCGCGATGCCGTCGTGCTGCTCGACGGCGACACGGTGATGCTGCGGCTCGGCGATCGCGATTTCGCCGCGCGCCTCCAGGACTACCTGGATGTCGCGACGGCGCTCAAGGACCGTATGTCGGCCATCGACACGGTGGACCTGCGTTTTGGTGAACGGATGTACGTGCGCCCCGGTCGTGACGACCACGCCGGAGCGGTTCCCGCATCACGTGATGCGGGAGGACGGTCGGGAGGACAGTAGTGGCACGAAGCGAGCGGTACATCGTCGGTCTCGACATCGGCACCTCGAAGGTGTGCACGGTGGTGGGCGAGGTGTCCGACGACGGCAGCCTGGATGTCATCGGCATCGGCGTTGCCGAGTCGAAGGGCCTCAAGCGCGGTGTCGTCGTCAACCTCGAAGCCGCCGTCGACTCGATCAAGAAGTCGGTCGAGGAGGCGGAACTCATGGCCGGCGTCGAGATCGACGCCGCCCACCTGGCGGTGAGCGGACCCCACATCAAGGGATTCAACAGCCGCGGCGTGGTGGCCGTGGCCGGCAAGAACCGCGAGATCACCCGCGAGGACGTGCGCCGGGCGCTCGACGCCGCGCGCGCGGTGTCGCTGCCGGCCGGCCGCGAGGTGCTGCACGTGCTGCCGCAGGACTTCGTCGTAGACGACCAGGACGGCATCGGCATGCCTGTCGGCATGACCGGTGCCCGCCTCGAGGTCAACGTCCACATCGTGACCGGCGCCACGACGTCCACCCAGAACCTCGTGTCGTGCGTGAATCGCGCCGGTATCGAGGTGAAGGACATGGTCATCGGCCAGCTCGCCGCGGCCGAGGCGGTACTCACGCCCGACGAGCGCGAACTCGGCGTGGCGCTGCTCGACATCGGCGGCGGCACGGCGGACCTCGCCATCTTCGAGCGCGGCGCCCTCTGGCACACGGCCGTCATCGGCGTCGGCGGCGATCACTTCACGAACGACATCGCCGTCGGCCTGCGCACGCCGATTCCCGAAGCCGAGAAAGTGAAGCGCCGCTCCGGCTGCGCCCTCTCCGGCATGGTGGACGAAGACGAGACGATCGAGGTGGCGAGCGTCGGCGGACGGCGTCCGCGCGTGATGGCGCGCCGCATCCTGTCGGACATCCTGCAGCCGCGCGCCGAAGAACTCTTCCACCTGGCGTGGGACGAAATCAGCAAGGCCGGCTACGAGAAGTCGCTCAACTCCGGCCTCGTGCTCACCGGCGGTGGCGCCGTACTCGACGGCCTGTCGGAGATCGCCGAGCAGATCTTCGACCTGCCGATGCGGCGCGGCGTGCCGGCCGGCGTCGGCGGTCTCGCCGATCACCTCAGTCATCCCGCATGCGCGTCGGCGCTGGGTCTCGTGTTGTACGCCCATCGCCATCGCCAGCACGAACCCGCAGGCGTCGGCGGCGGCGCCATCACCCGCATGGTCAGCCGGCTGCGAACCGTATTCAAGGAGTTCTTCTGATGGACGGATGGTTGAAACCTCAGGCCTCGACGGCCGCTGTGGCCGACACGCTTCGGCTCGCGCTTGACGAGGAACTCCGCAGCGGCGCGCGCATCAAGGTCGTCGGCGTCGGCGGCGGCGGCGGCAACGCCGTGTCGCGCATGGTGCAGGCGGGCCTCTCGGGCGTCGAGTTCATGGTCGCCAACACCGACGCGCAGGCGCTGCGGGCGAACCCGGCGCCGGTCAAGATCCAGATCGGCAGCAAGCTCACCAAGGGCCTCGGCGCCGGCGCCGACCCGAACGTGGGCCGGCAGGCCGCGCTCGAAGACACCGACGCGCTCATCTCGGCGCTGAGCGGCGCCGACATGGTGTTCGTGACCACCGGCCTGGGCGGCGGCACCGGCACGGGCGCCGCGCCGGTCATTGCCAGCCTCGCGACCGAACTCGGCGCCCTCACGATCGCGGTCGTGACCAAGCCGTTCAAGTTCGAGGGCAAGAAGCGTCTGCTGCAGGCCGCGTACGGCCTCGAGGCGCTGCGCGACTCGGTGGACACGGTCATCACGATTCCCAACGAGCGGCTGCTCTCGGTCATCGACCGGCAGACCTCGATGCTCGATGCGTTCGTCACCGCCGATGACGTGCTGCGCCAGGCGATCCAGGGCATCTCGGACCTGATTCTCGTGCCCGGCATCATCAACCTCGACTTCGCCGACGTGAAGACCATCATGTCGGGCATGGGTGTGGCGATGATGGGCACGGCGATGGGAGACGGCCCGACGCGCGCCGTGGATGCCGCCAATCGTGCGGTGTCGAGCCCGCTGCTCGAGGACGCCAGCGTGAACGGCGCCCGGGGCGTCATCGTGAACGTGACCGGCGGCTCCGACATGTCGCTCATGGAGGTGAACGACGCCCTGTCGATCATCCAGGAGGCGGCGCACGAAGATGCCAACATCATCTTCGGCGCGGTGGTGGACCCGGCACTCGCCGGCAAGGTGAAGATCACCGTCATCGCCACCGGCTTCGAGCACGCCCGCACCGGCCGTGCGATTCCGGCGGCGCCCTCGACGACGCCGGTGGACCTCTCGAACTACACCGCGCACCTCCGCGCCGGCGCCGGCGCCAATGCCATCGATGCCACGGTGACCGCGCGGCCGAACATCTCGCGCCGGCCGTCGATCGAGATGCCCATGCAGGGGCGGTCCATCGTGGGCGGCGTGCCGCTCATGGAGGGCCACCTCGACCCGGGCGAAGTGGACCTCACCATGGAGCTCGACGTGCCGGCGTTCCTGCGGCGCCAGAACGAGTAATCGTGGCCGTGGGCGCGCCGCCGCCTCCATGGACGAGCTGGAATCGGGTAGTACACTAGAGGCGGGGGCAGAATGTCCCCGCCCATGCCCCCCATCGACCAACGCTCCGCCGCCCGCCTGACCCTCTCGAAGGAAGTCGGCTACGTCCAGAAGCCGCACGTGGACAAGATGCGGGTCGGCCTCGCCTTCCCGAACACGTACTTCGTCGGGATGTCGAACCTCGGCTTTCAGACCGTCTACCGTCTCTTCAACGACCACCCCGACACCGTCTGCGAACGCGTGTTCCTGCCGCCCAAGCAGGAACTGGCGGCGCTCGTGCAGCAGAACGCGCGGCTCGTGACCATCGAGTCGCAGACGCCGCTGAACGACCTCGACGTGCTCGCCTTCTCGGTGTCGTTCGAGTGGGACTATACGAACGTGCTGACGATGCTGCGGCTGGCCGGCCTGCCCTTGCGCGCGGCCGACCGCAACCACCGCCATCCGCTCGTGGTGATTGGCGGCGCCGTGACGTTCGTGAACCCGGAACCGCTGGCGCTCTTCGCCGATGTCATCGCCGCCGGCGAGGGCGAGGTGCTGGTGCCATCGCTCCTCGAGGCGGTATCCGAAGCGACCTCGCGTGACGACCTGCTGAAGAAGCTGGCCGCCCGGCGCGGTTTCTACATCCCCTCGTTCTACGACGTGCACTATCGCGACGACGGCACGATCGACGCCTACGTGCCGAAAGAGGGCACGGGCGCGCCGCCGGTCGTGAAGAAGGCGGCACTGAAGACCACCGACGCGGTAGACCCACCGTGTACATCGATCTTCACGCCCGACACCGAATTCGGCTCGCGGTTCCTCATCGAGGTGGTGCGCGGCTGCGCCAACCTCTGCCGGTTCTGCTGGGCGGGCTACAACTACCTGCCCGTGCGCGCGTTCCCGGCCGACCGCATCCTCGAACTCGCCCAGGCGGCCCGCGCCCACTCGAACCGCGTCGGCCTCGTGTCGATCGCGCTCTGCGACCACCCCGAGATCGAGCGGATCCTCACCAGCCTCGCGGCGATGGGGTATTCGATCAGCCCGGCATCGCTCAGGCTCGACGACCTCACGCCCGAGATCGTCGGCCTGCTCCGGCAGAGCGGTGAGCGCACGCTGACGATTGCGCCGGAGACGGGGTCTGACCGCCTCCGCCGCGTGATCAACAAGACCGTCACGAACGACGAGATCCTGGAGAAGGCCGAGCTCATCTTCTCGAGCGGCATCGAGAACCTGAAGCTCTACTACATGATCGGCCTGCCCACCGAGACCGACGAGGATCTCGAGGCGATGCGCGACCAGACGGTGCAGCTGCGCGACATCATGCTGAAGTACGCCCGCGGCCGCGGCCATGCGGGCCGGATCATCGGCAGCGTGAACCCGCTCGTGCCCAAGCCCGGCACGAGCTACCAGTGGCTGCCGATGACCGACACCCGCGAGATCGAGCGCAAGATGAAGCGCCTGCACGCGCTCGTGGACAACCTCGAGCATGTGTACTTCAACATCAAGAGCGAGCGGCACTCCTACTACCAGGCGCTCATGTCGCTCGGCGACCGGCGGGTGGCCCCGGCCATCGAAGCCGCCGAACGTAATGGCGGCCAGTGGCGTGCGGCCGTGCAGGAATCAGGCGTGGACGCCGAGTTCTACATCTACCGCGATCGCTCGAACGACAAGATGCTGCCCTGGGACATCATCGACGGCGGCATGAAGGACGCGTTCTTCCGCAACGAGTTCGCCAAGGGGCAGCGCGCCGAGTGGACGCTGCCGCCGAAGCGGCAGCAGGAGAACGCGAAGCTGCTGCCGGTTCTGTCGTAGCGGTGTTACCAGGGCGGCGGCGCTGCCTCATCAGCCGCGTCGGCCACCTGGTCGTCCACCGCCTCGGCCTCGAACTTCGCGTAGGCACTCAGCACCAGATCGCGGATGTGATCCTGCGCCTTCACCTCGGTCATCGGCCTGAGCAGCGCGTAACTGCGGCGCTCGCCATTCACCGAGTACTGCCGCGACGGAAACGTGACGTTGCGTCCAGACCCGTTGCGGCGTTCCC
>JBIKUN010000179.1:0-8290 GCA_044347565.1 Vicinamibacterales bacterium
GCGCGGGTCGAACTGACCCGGATGCGGCGGTCGGGTGCGCTCGCGGCGCTGGCCGTCGTGCTCGGCGGGCTCATCGTGGCGAGCGGACTCGTGGCGTGGCGGGCCGAGCGCGCCTACGAGGTGCAGCGGCAGCGTTACGGCGCCACGGTCGACGCGCAGTGGGACGCCCAGCCGGATCGGCATCCGCACCGCGTATCGCACTACGGCTACCTGCTCTTCCGGCCGCGCGCGCCGCTCGGTTTCTTCGATGCGGGTGTCACGGCCAATACCGGCTCGACACTCTTCATCGAGGCGCACCGGCAGAACTCGATGAACTTCGGCGACGCCGCCCATGCCGACGCGCCGCTGCGCTTCGGCGGGCTGTCGATGGCGCTCGTGCTGCAGCTGCTCATCCCGCTCGTCATCTTCATCGCCGCCGCCGGGTCGGTGGCGCGCGAACGCGAGGAAGGCACGCTCGCCCTGGTCCGCAGCCTCGGCACGTCGTGGGCGGCCTGGCTCGGCGGGAAGGTGCTGGCGCTCGTCGTGGCGGCGCTCGCCATCGTGCTGCCGGGCACCCTGGTGGTCGCGGCCGTGCTGGCCGCGACGCGCGATGTGGCGTGGACGAGTGATGCCTGGGCGCGCACCGGCGCGCTGGCGCTGGCGCATGTCGCCTACTTCGCGGTGTGCGCGCTCATCGGCGTGCTCGTATCGGCGGTGAGCCGCACGTCGCGTGATGCCACGCTGGCGCTCGTCGGACTCTGGCTGGCGCTGTGGGTGATCGTGCCGCGTGTCGTGCCGGCCATCGGCGCGGCGGCCGACCAGTTGCCGACGCGCGCGGCGTTCGAAGCCGAAGTCGAGCGCCGCACGCGGGCGCTCGGCGACAGCCACAACCCGAACGACCCGACGTTTGCGGCCTTCAAGGCCGAGACCCTGGCGAAGGCGGGCGTCTCCCGCGTGGAGGATCTGCCGGTCAACTACAACGGCATCCTCATGATCGAAGGCGAACGGCTCACGACCGATGCCTACCGTGGCATGCGCGCGCTGCTCGACGACAGCCGCCGGGGGCACGAACGCAGTGCCACGATTGCCGCCGCGGTCAGTCCGTTCCTGGCGATGCGCCTGGCCTCGATGGCGCTGGCCGGTGTGGACGTGCGCCACGTCGACGACTTCGAGCGGCAGGCGGAAGACTACCGCTACACACTCGTGCAGCACCTGAACCAGCTGCATGCCGAAGAAGTGGGGCACGCCGACGACCGCTACGTGTCGTCCGGCGGAGGCAGTGACGCGCCGAGCCGCAAGCGCATCGAGGCGGAACACTGGCAGGACACGCCGGCGTTCGCCTACGTCGCCCCGGTCTTCGGGACGGCCGCGGCGCAGGCCGCCGCCGCGCTCGCGGTGCTCGGCCTGTGGCTGGGCGGCATGACCGTGTGGTTGTGGCGCGTGCGTCCCGGAGTGGCCTGACCGTGGGCGTGCTGCTGCGCCTCGAACTCGCGCGCCTGCTGCGCAGCCGCGCCCTCGTCGCCGCCGGCGCCATCTGGCTCGTGGCGGCGGCCGGCAGTCTCGTCCACGGGCACGGTGTGATCGAGCGGCAGCGCCGGGCGCTGGCCGAGTCGGCGGCGCTGCAGGCCGAACATCATGCCGCCATCCTCGGGCATCAGCCGCCGACGGCGGTCGCGGCGGATCAGCTCTACTACCTGACCTTCCACACGCGTCACGAGGCGTCGCCCTGGGCGGCGCTCTCGGTGGGGCAGCGCGACGAGCGGTCGTTCAATCTCAAGATCCGCATGCTGGCGCTGCACGGGCAGCTCTACGACGCCGACATCACGAGTCCGCTGCTGGCCGCGCTCGGCGCCTTCGACTTCGCCTTCGTGCTCATCGCGCTGGCTCCGCTCCTCGTCATTGCCGTCTGCCACGATGTCGTCTCGTCGGAACGCGAAGCCGGCACCTGGCCGCTCGTGCGGGCGGAGTCCGTGTCGGCGCTGCGGATGCTCGCGCTCAAGCTCGGAGTACGCTTCGGCGTCGTCGCGGCACTCGTCGTCGCCACGACGGCGGCGGCGCCCCTGCTCGTCGGCGCGCCGCTCGACGCCCGGGTCGTGGTCGTGCCGGCCGTCGCGCTCGCCTATCTCGCCGTCTGGGCGATGGCCGCCGCGGTCGTGGCGCTCGCCGGCCGCGCGTCGGACGTGAACGCGCTCGTGATGCTCGGCCTGTGGGTGCTCTGGGTCGTGGTCGGTCCGGCGCTCGTCACAACCGCCGGTGCGGCGCGTTTCCCGACCCCCGAGGCGCTCGAGCTCACTGTGCAGCAGCGGCATGGGTATCACGGCAGCTGGGACCGGCCCGTGGCCGAGACGATGGCCGCCTTCTACGCGCGGTATCCGCAGTGGAAGGACGTGCCCGTGGCGACCGACCGCTACACCAACGCCTGGTACTACGCCATGCAGCAGCGCGGCGACGATGCCGCGGCGACGGCGGCGGCCGGCTATTTCGAGACGCTACGGGCCCGGCACGGCTGGGTCAGCGGCTGGTGGCCGCTCCTGCCGCCGGCGCTCGTGCAGGCGGCCCTCGACCGCACCGCGCGCACGGATCTGCCGGCCCACCTTGGCTATCTGGAGTCGGTGGCCGCCTACCACGAGCGGATCAAGCAGCACTTCTTCCCGATCGTGTTCAACGACGCTCCGATCTCGGCGGTGGACTGGCAGGCGGCGCCGCGGCACGAACACCGCGACGATGGCGCCGCCGGCGACCTCACCGGGGCGTTCGGCCTGCTGGCCGTCTGGGTGGCCGCCGCCACGGTCCTGGTGACCGCCCGGCGCGCAACCCTCTGAGTTACACCGTCTTTGCAGCTCTTCCATTCATTGGCCTGAAGCGACCGCCTGTTGGTCACTGGGCGCTGTTCGATGGACGCGCATTGGTCGGCGACCGCGGGAGCCGCTACCCTAGCCGGGTTATTGGAGGTTTGAACGTGCGCGACGCCTTTTTCATCAGATCGCTGTTCCTGGCCCTTGCGGCTGTCATCACGACCGCGCTGCCCGCGCTGGCCCAGACGTCACTCACCGGTAAGGTCACCCGTGCCGGCGGCGAGGTGATGGCCGGGGCGGCCGTGGTCGTCGAGGAGCTGCGGCGCGAGGCCCGCACCGAGGCCGACGGCACCTACAAGATCGAGAATCTACCCGCCGGCGACTATCACGTCTCCGTGCGAGCCGACGGCTACAGCAGCCGCCGCACTGAAGTGACTATCGGCACGGCCGACGCCACCCTCGACCTCGAGGTCGACCTCGATCTCCACTTCGCCGAAGTGCTTTCGGTGAGCCCCAATCCACGGCCGCAGTTCGAGTCGTTCCAGCCCACATCGGTGCTCTCGAACGAAGAACTCCAGCGCGAGCTGCAGGACACCATCGGCGCCACGCTGCAGTACCAGCCCGGCGTGCAGATGCGCTCGCTCGGGCCCGGCCCGGCGCGTCCGGTCATCCGCGGTCTCGACGGCGACCGCGTGCTCGTGCTGCAGGACGGCCAGCGTATGGGCGATCTCTCGAGCCAGTCGGGCGACCACGGCGTGCCCGTCAATCCGGCATCCGCGCAGCGCATCGAAGTGGTGCGCGGTCCGGCCACGTTGCTCTACGGCGCCAACGCGATTGGCGGCCTCGTGAACATCGTGACCGACCAGATCCCGACCCAGAAGGTGACGACGCCCACGGGCTCCTTCATCCTCAACGGTGGCAACAACACGAACGGCGCCGGCGCCGCTGGCGACGTGCATGTCGGCAACGGCAAATTCGCCCTGCACTTCGGCGGCGGCGGCCAGCGGGCCGACAGCTACAACACGGCCGACGGCGAAGTCGACAACTCGCAGTCGCGCAGCGGTTTCGTCAACGTCGGCGGCGCCTACACCGGCGACCGCTCCTACGCCGGCGTCAGCTACGGCTACGACGACACCAAGTACGGCGTGCCGGTGCTCGAAGACGGCGAGATCAGCCTCACCCCGAAGCGCCATGCGTTCTCGGCCCGTGCCGGCGGTCAGGGCCTCGACGGCGTGCTCTCCTCGTACCGCGCCACCCTCGGCGTGCGCCGCTACACGCACTCGGAACTCGAGGGCGAAGAAGTCGGCACGCAGTTCAAGAACAACACGGTGGAAGGCGAGCTGCTGCTCTCGCACAAGCCGGTCGGGCGGCTCGCCGGGTCGATCGGCGGCTGGTTCCTGAATCGCGAGTTCGCCGCCGAGGGCGCCGAGGCGCTGTCGCCGCCGGTCGATCAGCAGACCGCCGCCGCGTTCCTCTACGAAGAGCTCACCTGGCCACACTTCAGCCTGCAGTTCGGTGGCCGTGTCGATCGCACCAGCTTCGAGCCGCAGGCTGGTCTGCCGGCACGTGACTTCACCGAGTTCTCGGGATCGGTCGGCGCCCTGATCCGGCCGAGTGCCGCCAACGACAACTTCGTCATCGCGGCCAGCCTTGCCCGCGCCGCCCGCAACCCGGCCCTCGAAGAGCTCTACTTCTTCGGTCCGCACCCGGGCAATCTCACCTTCGAGATCGGCAATCCCGATCTGCAGTCGGAACGTGCCCTCGGCTTCGACCTGTCACTGCGTGGCCGTTCCTCGCGCGTGCGCGGGGAGCTCACGTTCTTCCGCAACAACATCAGCAACTTCATCTTCCGCAGCCCGCTCACCGAGGAGGAGTTCGAGGAGCGCGAAGAGGAGTTCGACGCCCGCTTCGGTGTGGAACACGAAGAAGGCGGGGAGGGCGAGGAAGGGCACCACGACGGCGAGTTCCCGTTCGCGGAGTACAACGGCGCCGACGCCACGCTCTGGGGCGTGGAAGCGCACGCCGACGTGACCCTCACCGAACGCCTCGGAGCGGAGTTCACCTACGACCTCGTGCGCGCCGAGCGCGCGAGCGACGGCGAACCGCTGCCGCGCATCCCGCCGCAGCGCCTCATGGCGGGCCTGCGCTACACCACCGGCCGCCTCGAACTGGGCGGCAACGCCACGGCCGTGGCGCGGCAGGACCGCGTGTTCGGCAGCGAAACCGAAACCGCGGGCTACGGCCTGCTGCGGTTCTATGCCACCTACTCGCTGCAGTCGGGCCGCACGCTCCAGACGTTCACCGCGCGGCTCGACAACGCCACGGATCGGCTCTACCGCAACCACCTGAACTTCCTGAAGGACGTCGTGCCCGAGATGGGCCGGCAGTTCCGTCTGGTCTACTCGGTGAAGTTCTAGTCAGCGCCCAGTGCGACGAGCGCGGCCACGGCGGCCGGCGCGGATAGAATGTCCGGCATGTTCCGGACGTCCATCTGTGCCCTGGCCGCCGTTGTCGTGTACGGCGCGCTCACTCCGTCTGCCGCGCAGGCGCCCGCCGGCGCCGCCTGGCTCGCGCCCTTCCGAGAGAACGTCGTGAAGCTGCAGCAGGCGGCTCAGGCCGACCGCTTCGCGTGGACGCGGCTGGCCGAGCTCACCGACACCTACGGCAACCGGATCTCGGGGTCGGAGAACCTGACGCGCGCCATCCGCTGGGCGCAGGCCACGATGACGAAGGACGGCCTGGCCAACGTGCGGACCGAGAAGGTCATGGTGCCGCGCTGGGTGCGCGGGCAGGAAAGTGCGGTCATCGTCGATCCGCCCGAACATCCGATCGCCATGCTCGGCCTCGGCGGCAGCGTGGCCACGCCCGCGGCCGGCATCGACGCCGACGTGCTGGTGGTGAAGGACTTCAAGGACCTCGAAGCGCGGGCGGCGCAGGCAAAGGGGAAGATCGTCCTCTTCAACGTGCCCTACACGACCTACGGCGAGACGGTGGCGTATCGCTCGGGCGGGGCCACCGCGGCGGCGAAACACGGCGCCGTCGCCGCGTTCGTGCGTGCCGTGGGCCCGATGGGCCTGCGCACGCCGCACACCGGCGGCATGAACTACGGCGAGGGCGTGGCACAGATCCCGACAGCGGCGATTGCCGCCGAAGACGCCAACCGCCTCCAGCGCCTGAGCGATCGTGGCCTGCGCGTGCGCGTGCGCCTGAAGATGGAGGCGAAATTCGAGGCCGACGCCGAATCCGCCAACGTCTTCGGTGAGATCGTCGGCCGCGAGTTCCCGAAGGAGATCGTGCTCGTTGGCTGCCACTTCGATTCGTGGGATGTCGGCATGGGCGCGTCCGACGACGGCGTGGGCTGCATCGCCACGTGGGAGGCCCTGCGCCTCATGAAACGTCTCGGCATCCAGCCGCGGCGCACCGTGCGGCTCGGGCTCTTCACGAACGAAGAGAACGGCATGCGCGGCGGCAATGCCTACAAGGACGCCTACCTCGCCTCGGCCGGCGAGCACATCTTCGCGCTCGAGTCCGACTCGGGCGTGTTCGCGCCGGCGAGCCTCGGCTTCACCGGATCGGATGCCGCGCGCCGCACCATCGATGACATCGCCACGCTGCTCGCGCCGCTCGGGTTCCCGCCGGTGGGTCCGGGAGGCGGCGGCGCCGACATCGGCCCGATCTCGGCGGCCGGCAAGGTGCCGATGATGGCCTACAACGGCGACTCGACGCGGTACTTCACCATCCACCACACACCGGCCGACACCGTCGATCGCATCCCGCCGGAGGACGTGTCGAAGGCGGCGGCGGCGATTGCCACGATGACCTACGTCATCGCCGACATGCCGCAGCGCCTGGCGAAGTAGCGCGAGTCGGCCGGCGGCCACCGCCGAGGCGGCGCCAGCGCGGCCATCCGGCGGCGCTGACTTCGGCGCGACGTCGCTGTGTCTGCGTTGTTAAGCTACGGGGATGCGGCAGGTCTTTTCGTTGCTGAGTCGTTTCCTCGTCACCATCGCGCTCGCGCTCAGTGCCCAGGCGGCCATCGCGCAGCCGGTGCCCGATGCGCGCGATGCCCAGATCGCGGCGCTGCAGGCCCGGGTGGCGCGCCTCGAAGCGCTTGTGGCGGCGCTCGCGGCCCCACGCGCCGGCGAGGGCGGGCCCGCTGCGACGGCCGCCGCCGCCGCCGCCGACGCACTGTCGCCGCCCGCCGATCCGCCGGCCGCCGCGACGGATGCCCCGGCATCGTCGCGCGTGCCGCAGGAATTACTGCCGGCCCTGGGCCGGATCGGGGCGGCCGCCACGTTCATCGCCGGCCGGCACAGCGGGCCCTTTTCGCTGGCCGCTGGCCCGTTCGTCGGCGGTGGCATCGACCTGCCGCTCGTGCGCGTTCCGGGCGGACGTCTGTTGTACGAATTCAGCGGCGGTCTCGGGCTCAGCGACTCGTCGCTGCGTGTCACGTCGAACGTGGCGCAGGTGGCGAATCTGGCGGTGCTCGCCAACGTGTCGCCTGGTAACGCTGCCAACGTCGAGGCCGCCCTGGCCGGACGCCCGCCCGCACCGTTTGCCGTGTCGTACGACGTCGACAGCCAGCTGCAGCTGCTGCAGGTGTCGCCCTTCGCGCTCAAGTACGTGAACACCACCCTCGACCGCTTCGGCGTGCGCCCGTATGCCGTGGCCGGCCTGGGCCTGTTCGTCACGATCACCAACCAGCGCGTGCGCGACGCGGGCGCGGCCGCGCCCTTCGGCGGCGCGCTCATCGGCGGGCAGCTGGCCGCCGCCCCCGAACTGGTCGCGCGCGGCGTGCCGTCAGGACAGGGCGGCATCGATCTGGGGATCTCGACCGGCGGCGGACTCGAGTGGCGGCTGCGACGCGGCCTGTCGCTCGGACTCGACCTGCGTCGCCACCACCTGTCGGACGCGCGCGGCTTCACCACCGCGGCGCTGCGCGCCGGGTTCCACTTCTGACGCGCATCAGTTGGTGGAGCCGAAGAGCAACTTGCGGCCGCGCGATTCCATGCTGCCGCCGATCGGCTCGTCGGTGAGCGCCACGCCGGTGATCGGTCCTCCGCTCGTGCCGACGCGGACCGCATGCAGTATCTCGCCCCGGCTGGTGACCTCGACCACGCCGGCGCTGGCGATGAGCGGGCTGTCGCGTCTGATCACCCAGAGCTGGTAACACTTATCGGGCGGCAGGGCCGGCAGGTCACGGGCCACCACCACCAGCCGCCCATCCGCGGTGACCGTTGCCGTGGCCACGGCACGCCCGGCCGCCGGATCGACGGGCCGCAGCGCGAGCCGGGTGGCGCGCGGCTCGATGGCCGTCTGCAGCGCCACGGCGTAGCGGCGACCCGTGGCCGTCTGGCGCTGGAGTTCCGCGTCGAGGCGGGCCACATCCGCAGCCAGGCGAGTCACCTCGGCCTGCAGCACCGCCACACGGCCGTCGCCGGTACTTGCCGCCGCTGGCGTGACCGGCGCCGGCAGCGTGGCCGTCGAGGTGCGCGCGAGCTCCACCTCGCGGCGCG
>JBIKUN010000050.1:0-27347 GCA_044347565.1 Vicinamibacterales bacterium
GTCCGGGCGGCCGCTAGCCCCTTCCGCACGATGACGCCGCGCACCCAGATTGTCGTCGGACTCACCAGCCTCGCCCTGAGCGCCGGTCTCGCCATGGTGCGCGACCGCCTGCCGGAGCACACCGGTAACGTCATCACCGATGCGCCGCGGCGCCTCGCCGACGTGCTGCTGCCGCGCGATTCCGACGTCATCTCGTCGGTTGTGCCGAACGGGGCCACGGTGGCCGGCATGCTCGGCAAGCACCTGCTGCCCGAATCCGAACTCTCGGCGCTCGTGCAGGCGGTGAGCTCGAACTTCGACGTCCGCAAGCTGCGCGCCGGCAACATCTACAAGATCGACCGGCTGTTCGACGGCCGCATCCGCTCGTTCGAATACGAAATCGACCCCACGCGCGCGCTGCGCGCCTCGCGCCGCGAGGGCGACATCGCGTTTGCGGCCGAAGTGGTGGAGTTGCCGCGCACGACCACGCAGGTCGTCGTCGAGGGCCGTATCGACCGTGACGCGCCGTCGATCAGCGAGTCGCTCGAACGGGCCGGCGAACGCCTCGATCTGGCGCTGGCGATGGCCGACATCTTCAGCGGTGAGGTCGACTTCAACAGTGGACTCCAGCCCGGCGACTCCTACCGCCTGGTGGTCGAGAAGTCGGTGCGCGACGACGGTCTGTTCGTGGGCTACGGTCCGGTGCGCGCGGCCGAGTTCGTGAACGACGGCCGCACGCTGGCCGCCATGCGCTTCACGTTCCCCGACGGCAAGTCGGGCTACTTCGACACCGAGGGCCGCTCGCTCAAGCGCTTCTTCCTGAAGACGCCGCTCAAGTTCGAGCCGCGCATCACTTCGCGCTTCTCGCGCTCGCGGATGCACCCGGTGCTCAAGTACGCCCGCGCCCATAACGGCGTGGACTACGGCGCGCCCACCGGCGCGCCCGTCGTGAGCGTGTCGAACGGCACGGTGAGCTTTGCCGGCTGGACCAACGGCGGCGGCCGCACCGTGCGCGTGCGCCACACGAGCGGCTACGAGAGCGAGTACATGCACCTCTCGGCGATTGCGCCGGGCATCAGCCCGGGCGCCCGCGTGGGTCAGGGCGACCTGCTCGGCAACGTCGGCCAGACAGGGCTCGCGAGCGGTCCGCACCTGCACTACGGGCTGCGGCGCAACGGCCAGTACGTGAACCCGATCACGGAGCACCAGAACCTGCCGCCCGGCGAACCGGTGCCGGCGGTGCTCAAGGCCGCGTTCGAGGCCGAGCGCGACACGCTCTTCGCGTCGATGCGCCAGCCGGCGCGCGTCCTGCACACGAACGACAACTAGCGCCAGGCGGAGGTCCGCCGATGCCCGCTCCGGCCGACGCCCGCGTCCGTACCTTTCGCGCCCTGCACGGCGCGGGCTGCTTCGTGATGCCCAACCCGTGGGACCCGGGCAGCGCGCGCATGCTCGCCGCCATGGGCTTCCCGGCGCTCGCCACGACGAGCGCGGGTATGGCCTGGGCGCTCGGTCACGGCGACAACGACGTCTCGCGCGATGAGGTGCTCGCACACCTGACGGCCATCACCGCCGCCGTCGACGTGCCCATCAACGCCGACTTCGAAGGTGGCTTCGCGGTAGACCCAGACGGCGTAGCGGCCAATGTGCGGCTGGCGGCGGCCACGGGGATTGCCGGCCTCTCGATCGAAGACTCCACCGGTGACCCGTCCGCGCCCCTGTTCGACCGCGGGCTGGCCGTTGAGCGCGTGCGCGCAGCGCGTGAGGCCCTGGATGCTTCGGGGTCGGGTGTGCTGCTCACCGCCCGCAGCGAGGGCTTCTTCGTGGGCCGTCCCGACCTGGACGAGACCGTGGCCCGTCTTGCCGCCTATGCCGAGGCGGGTGCCGAGTGTCTCTACGCGCCGGGCATCACGACGCCCGAGCAGATTGCCGCGGTGGTGGCCGCGGTGGCGCCGAAGCCGGTCAACCTGCTCGTGCACCGACCGTTCATCACGGTGGCAGGAGCCGCGGCGCTCGGCGTGCGGCGGATCAGTGTCGGCGGCGCCCTGGCGCGCGTGGCCTGGGCGGGACTGCTGACCGCTGCCGGTGAAATCGCCGGCCAGGGGACGTTCGACGCGCTGGCGCACGGCGCGCCGTCGTCGCTGCTGAACGAGCGCTTCAGGCGCTGAACGAGGCCCCGGCTCGCTTTTCCGCAAGGCATGGGTTGCAGTTCTCCCGGCCCCGTGTAGGATGCGTCGCATGCATCGGCGGCCGCGCTTCAGGCCGCCGCAGGAGAAAATGTGATGATTCGACCGCGTGCCGTTCTGCCGCTCCTCGGCGTGCTCACCCTGGCGGCGTGCAGTCAGCCGGCGGCGCCCGCCGCGCCGGCCGCCACGGCGCCCTTCAACATCGTCGAGACGGGCATTCCGGAACTGCAGGCGGCGCTGCGCGAGGGCCGCGTGACGTCACGCGAACTGACCGCGCGGTATCTCGAACGCATCGCCACCTACGAAGACCGGCTGAACGCGATCATCACGGTGAATCCGCGGGCGCTCGAAGACGCGGAGGCCATGGACAAGGAGCGGGCGGCCGGAAAGATCCGCGGGCCGCTGCACGGCATCCCGATCGCGCTGAAGGACAACATCCACACGACTGACATCCGCACGACCGGCGGGGCGCTGGCGTTCCGCGATCTCATCCCGCCCTACGACGCGACGCTCACGAAGAACCTGCGTGACGGCGGCGCGATCATCATCGCCAAGACGGTGCTCACCGAGCTCGCACACTGGACCGCGGGGGCGCCTACGCCGATGGTGGCCAACTACACGGGCGTCGCCGGCTTCGCCTACAACCCCTACGACCCGCGCATGGATCCGCGTCCAGAGACCTTCGATGGCCGGCCCGTGCTGCAGACCGGCGGCTCGAGCTCCGGCGCCGGCACGGCGGCGAGCTTCTGGGCGGCGAGCGTGGGCTCCGACACCGGTGGCTCGATCATCAGCCCGTCGAACGCCAACATGCTGGCCGGCATCCGGCCGACGATTGGCCGCATCAGCCGCTACGGCGTGATTCCGATTACGGCCGACCACGACACCGCCGGGCCGATGGCGCGCACGGTAGCCGACGCCGCGATCCTCATGGGCGCGCTCGAGAGCGCGGCGCCCGATCCGAACGACGCCGCCACCACCACCTGCACGCCACCGCCGAACCGCGACTACACGCCCTTCCTCAAGGCCGACGGCCTCAAGGGCAAGCGCATCGGCGTGCCGCGCGCGTTTTTCATCGATGCCGTCACGCCGCCGGGCGAGAAGGCGCCGCAGGGCGGCCTCACCGCCGAACAGGCCCAGGTGATGGCCGATGCCATCGCGCTGCTCAAGGCGCAGGGCGCCGAGATCGTCGATCCGGCCGACGTGCCGAGTGTGGTCACGACCACCGCCGCCGACAACTTCCTGCTCTTCAACTACTGCCAGGGGGCCGAACACAAGAAGGGCGGCGATGCGAACTGCACGGTGAACTTCAAGTACGGGATGAAGCGCGACTTCAACGCGTGGCTCGCGAGCCTGGGTGACACGGCGCCCGTGAAGTCGCTGACCGAGCTGCGCGAATGGAACCTGGCGCACGCGAAGGCCGGGTCGACGCGCTTCGGGCAGTCGCGGCTCGACATCTCGGACGAGATGGACGTCGAGAAGGACAAGGCGCGCAATGCCGCGGATGTGGCGAAGGACGCGCGACTGAGCCGCGCCCAGGGCATCGACGCGGTGCTCGCCGCGCACAAGCTCGATGCGATCCTCACGCCGGGCGGGTCGGGCGCGAACCTGGCGTCGCGCGCCGGCTATCCGATCATCGCCGTGCCCTTCGGCATGGTGCCGAACGCGCCCACGCCGGCATTTCCTGCAGGATTCACCGCGAAGCCGGCGCCGTTCGGCGTGACCTTCACAGGCGCCTCGTGCAGCGAGCCCACGCTCATCACCATTGCTTACGCGTTCGAGCAGGCGAGCAAGAAGCGCGTGCCGCCGCCCGACCTGCCGTAGGCGCCCGAGGAGACGTCGTGATGCGTTCGCTGATTCCCGTGATGGGCCTGCTGGCCGCCGCCACGCTTGCGGCAGCACAGGCGCCGCCCGTGCCCGCCCAGAAGCCGCCCGACGCCGCCGAGACGGCCTTGCGCGCCGCGGTCGCCAAGGCGCCGCCGATCCGGCTCGAGCCGTCGGCCATCGTCGTGCCCGGCGTGGAACTGGGCATGGTGTCGTGGGTGTCGTCGGCGCCCGATGGCACGGCCTATCTGCTGCAGCGCGGCGACAAGGCGGACCCCGTGATCGCGGTGGACCGCACTGGCAAGGTGCTGCGGTCGTGGGGCAAGGGCCGCTACGTGATGCCGCACGCAATTCGCGTCGATCCACAGGGCCACGTGTGGACGACCGATGCCGCGAGTTCCCACGTGATCAAGTACTCACCCACCGGCGACGTGCTGCTCGACATCGCCGTGGGCGGCCAGCCCACGCCGTGCCGCAACAACTTCTGCGGCACGACTGACATCGCGTTTGCCGCAAACGGGCACCTCTTCATCAGTGACGGCTATGCCAATGCGCGCGTGCTCGAGTACACCGCCGATGGACAGAAGGTGCGCGAGTGGGGCACGCCCGGCGCCGGCCCCGGCCAGTTCAACCTGCCGCACTCGATCCAGATTGACCGCGCGGGCGTGGTCTACGTGGCCGATCGCGAGAATGGCCGCGTGCAGCGCTTCGACCAGACGGGGAAGTACCTGGGCGAATGGGTGTACGGCAAGACGTTCGGTCTGAAGGCAGACGGTGCGTTCATGTGGCTCTCGACACAGCCGCTGCAGCAGGCGAATCTCTCGCCGGGCTGGCTGCTGAAGGTCGAGATCGCGACCGGGCGCCTTGCCGGGGCCGTGCCTGCCGGCGGCATTCACGGCATGGACGTGATGGCGAACGGCGAGCTGCTGCTCGGCCCCGGCCCGGGCTTCGTGCCCCAGTGGTACCGGCAGGTTCGCTGAACGTCATGCGTGTATCGGCTTTTCGATGTAGATATCACAGCATTATCTAGTATCTCTATGTCATGCCAGTGCCTATGCTGCCTGTGGAGGTTGCGTATGGGCATCGACAGACTGCGACTCGGCTCACTGGTGCTGTTGACGGCGATGGCCGCGGCTCCGGCGCCCGCGCGGGCCCAGTCTGGCGACCTGGTGAGCCGCACGCCGCCGGCACATGCCGGCCGGGTCGACGCCGCCAGCACCCCGGGAAGTGGGAGCCTGCGACGTATCGTTCGCGGCCTGAACCCGCCCACCCATGGGGTGGCGTCCGGCAACCTCCGCATCGACGTCGAGCTTCAGGTGTTCGGTCTCGCGCCCGGACCGGCGCTGCTCGACGACCTCGACGTGGGTATTGGCGCTCCGGTATACGGAGCCCCAACCCACGATGAGATGTTGACCGCGGTCACGCCGGCGCCGTTCCGGTCGATCGCCGCTTACCGCCGCGTGCGGCCTTCGGTGCCGCTGGATCGCTGACGATCGGCCCGGCAGACCGTCCGGGTTCGATCTGCCAGACACGGGCGCAGTAGTCGCGTATCGATCGGTCGGACGAGAACCAGCCCATCCGGGCCATCGTGATGACGGCGTCGCGCGTCCAGCCCTCGGGGGAGCGCCAGGTAACACGCCGACAGGCGGCCCAGCCCGCCGTTGCCCAGTCCGGGTTCTTCCTCCTGGCCGAGTACGGCGTACAGGTCGAGGCCGAGTTCGCTGAGCGCCTGGCGCATCGGCAGCACGATGTCGAGGTTCAGCAGATTGGCGCCGAGCTGCGGGCCCATCAGGAACTCAGCCGACAGATAGGCGACGGCCCGCGTGTTGAGGCCGGCGGCCTGGCGGTCGAGCGTCGCCGTCACGCGATGGAATAGCCGGTCGCGGACGGTCGCGGCCACCGCCAGGTAGACGTCGTTGAGCGTCGCGGTCTCGGGCTGGCGCCCGGTCTCGTAGAAGAGATGCTCGCGGACCGCGCGTGCCAGCGTCTGTGCGTCGAGCCCGATGCGAACGTCGGGAGCAGGTGCCATACGGAGAGACTATCGCGTCAGGGGCACGGCGCCGTCACGCGACGCCAGACGACCCGGGCCTCGGGACGCTCGTCCTCGCCGACGAGTTCGAGCTGCAGACGGTCGTTCGGCAGGAACTCATGGCGCCGGAGGCGCGCAGTCGCCGTCGATGGCCCGCGCCCAGCCGGCTCGTTGCGGCGATGCACGGGACTGGCCGGATTCGAGCGCGCCAGCACCCCGCGGTGGGCGACGAAGGGCTCGAACGACGTGGGATCACCACCGTGACAGGCCTCGCAGCCGACGTTGCGGCGTCCGTGTGCCGAGAGGTCCCACTCCGCCAGATGGGTGCCCGACATGGAGCCCGGGTTGGCGATGTGACAATCGGCGCAGCGGCTGACCCCGCGCGCGGGCTGAGCGCCGGCGTCGGACGGCAGACCCAGCAGGAGCAGGGCGAGAACAGCGGCGACGGGCATGGAAGCTGGACGGTATCGTCGGCTTCCGTGCCTGTCCAATAGATACGGGCGATGCGCGGCATAGCCCGGGCCGATGAACGCGCGGCGCCAACGGGCGGCCGCGTGGATCAGGCCTTGCGGCTTTCGAGAATCGCGCGGATGAGTTCCTCGGGCACGTCGCCCGGCACCGCGTTCGTCTCCGCGCAGGCGGCCTTGCCGGCCACCACCGTGACCTTGTACTGCGCGAGATACCGGCGGCACGGCGGGCAGCGCGACATGTGGAGCTCGAAGGACGAATGTTCGTCGTGCGGCAGTTCGCCATCGAGATACCGCAGGATGAACTCGAAGCACTCGCGGCAGTTCATCGGGCCACCTCCGGCGGGGCCGGCGACGGGCGGCCGAACCGCTCGTCGAGCAGGGCGCGCAGCGCCTGCCTGGCGCGGTGGAGTCGAATCTTCACGGCGTTGTCGGTGGTGCTCAACATGGCGGCCACTTCGGACGTGCTCAGCTCTTCGATGTCGCGCAGCAGCAAGACGGTACGGTAGGTGTCGGGCAGCCTGTCGATCTGTGCACGCACGAACGCCCGGGTCTCGGCGCGCTCGAGCGCCACGTCGGCGCCTTCGGCCCATTCGGCGGCGGCCTGCGTCTGGTGGCCGTCGTCCTTGAAGGCCGGCAGCAGCGGCTCGATGGGCTCTTCGGGCTTGCGCTTGCGCGTGCGAAGCCGCATGAGCGCGGTGTTGACCACGATGCGGTGCAGCCAGGTCGAGAGTTTCGCCTGACCTTCGAAGCGGGGCAAAGCCTTGAAGGCGGAGGTGTAGGCCTCCTGCAGCACGTCGCGGGCGTCTTCCTCGGAGCCGACGATACGCCGGGCCACGGCCAGCAGCCGGGCGCTCGTTGTGCGTACCAGGGTCTCGAAGGCGCCGTCGGCGCCGGCCCGCAGGCCCGCGAGCAGCGCCTGTTCGTCGTCGTCGAGGGCCAGGTGTTCCGGAGCGTCCGCCATGAGCGACGGCGAGTCTACTACGCGCACCGAGCGCGGTCCGTTACGCGTCCGGCGCGCCCGGCAGGAGCGGTTCGAGGTCGAGCGCCTGCGGGCCGTTCTCGGTGCACACGGCGAACTTCGATTCGCCGGCGCGATACATCGACACGCCCGCGTACTCCCCGCGTTTGTTGAGCGCGAAGAAGCGGATGTTGAAGTTGGGCAGGCCGCGGCCGTTCAGCAGCCGCTTCTCGACCGTGTTGGCGCGGATACGCTTCAGCGCCTCCATGCCGGCGTCCTTCGGCGACATGCCGCGCCGCATCGACTCGACGATGAGGAACGACGACAGGTTGTAGAGATTCGCTTCGCCGCGGCCGGTCGAGCCGGCGGCCCCCACTTCGTTGTCCACGTAGAGACCGGCGCCGAGAATCGGCGAATCGCCGGTGCGCCCCGGGATCTTCCAGGCCAGACCCGACGTGGTCGTCACGCCGCAGATGTCGCCGTTCGGGCCAATCGCGTCGCAGTTGATGGTGCCCCAGAAGCTGCCCTCGCGAATGAGACCGTCGCGCACCATGGACCTGCCGGCCTCGAGCCCGCGCTGCTGCCAGGCGAACGCGTCAGCACCCGGATCTTTCTCGTGCTTCGGGGCGGGCTTGCGGCCTTCGCCCTTCGGGTCGAGGTAGTGTTCCGGGTCGGCGCGGCGCTTCCACTCGAGGAACAGCCGGCGCGAGTTCTCGGTGTGCAGATCGGCTTCGATGGGAAAGCCCATCTGGCGGGCGAAGCGCTGCGCGCCCTCGCCGACGAGCAGGTGGTGGTCGGTGTAGTCCATCACCGCGCGGGCGACGAGCGACGGCATGCGCACGCCCTGCAGACTGGCCACGGCACCGGCACGCTTCAGCGGACCGTGCATGCACGAGGCATCGAGCTCGATGACGCCATCGGCGTTCGGCAGCGCGCCGAAGCCGATGCCGGTCTCGAGCGGATCGAGTTCGGGGATGTTCACGCCGGCAATGAGCGCGTCGAGCACGTCCTTCCCCTCGGTGATGAGGCGGAAGGCGCGGGCGACGGCGTTTTCCTTGCCGCCGTTCGTGAACTCGTAGCCGGAGTAGTCGGCGATGACGACGGGTTTCGTCGAACGCTGCAGCAGCAGCTCAGCCGAGCGGACGGGTGTGACGGCGGCGAGCGCCGTGGTGGAGCGGACGAAGTCGCGGCGGGTGAGCATCGGCGGTCGCCTCCGGGCGAGTGCCATGCTACCGCAGGCGCGGCGGCGCCGCCGGCCGGGTTACTCGTCCCGTTCGATCGACGACAGGTTGTGCGGGGTGGGCGCGTCGGGCTTCGGGCGCCAGAGCACCATCACCTTGCCCACGGTCTGTACCGATGCGGCGTCAGTGCGTGCGAGCAGTGTCTGCAGGATCCCGGCGCGGCCCTCGCGGTCCTGGCTCGCGGCGCGCACCTTGATGAGCTCGTGCGCCGTGAGCGCGCGTTCCACTTCGGCGACCACGGCATCGGTCGCGCCGGCATGGCCCACGTTCACCACGGGTTCGAGGGCGTGAGCGCGCGCTTTGAGGTGGGCGCGTTCGCGGGAGGTGAGCGTGACCGGCATCCCTCAATCTTATCCCTCGGGGCGATGGCGGCCACGCGGATCGCGGGCGGCCGCCGTACATAGAACGGGCCGCCAGAGGCGGCCCGCTCAACGTCGATCCGGACGACGCTCTTAGGCGACGGCGTCCTTGGCGGCCTTCACGGGACGCGCGCGCACGATCTTGCGCGCCGGCTTCGCCTTGAACACCGTCGGCTCGCCCGTGAACGGGTTGACGCCCTTGCGCGCCTTCGTCGCGGCCTTCTTGACCACCACGAACTTGGCGAACCCGGGGATCTGGAACATGCCGTTCTTCTTCAGTTCCTTGTAGCCGATCGTGCAGAGCGCTTCCATGACGCCCTTGACCTGCTTGTTCGAGAGGCCGTCCACTTCACCGGCGATCTTCTGAACGAGCTCCGACTTCGACATTGCTTTGGCCATCTAGTGCCCCCACCCCGGCGATGTCGCCGGCGCGTGTATCAGTGGCGCGACCTGTGTTCGAGCCCTGTGCGACCGCCACTTTCGTTACCTTGCCGCACGGCCCGCTCCGCCGTGAACATCACGACCAAGGCGCCGGGAGGAACCTCGACGCGGAGCTGAGAACTAGATTACACATGTTTTCCAGCGATTGCGCATCTATTTCCACGCTGACACCCTTGTTTTTCGGGATCTGGCAGTCGGCAGAGCACCAAATGCCTGTTTTCACCGTGCGGCAGCGATGTCGGTGCGCGCGAAATCGTCGCCCACGAAGAGTAACGTGTCGCCAGCCACCGCCGCGGTCGCGTAGGCGAGACAGTCGCCGAAGCTGAGCGCGGCCTTGTGCCGGCCACGTCCGAACCGGCCGTAGGCCTGCAGCGCCGCCTGCCATTCCGCCTCGCCGAATGGCACGACCGTGATTCCGAGTTCGCGGACGAGGTCGAAAAGTTCGCGGCCGGCCGGTGTGCCGCGGCGGCCCGCCAGCACCACACCGGTCTCGACGAGTGTGGGCGCGCCGACGCGCACCACGTCGGCCTGCAGCATCGCGTCCACCAGGTCGAGATACCCGGGCTCCGAGAACAGGATGGCGACGAGCGCCGACGAATCGATCGTCACACGCCGCCCGATCCGCAGCCGAGCAGATCGTCTTCTTCGGCGCGCGTCAGCCGGCGTCGGTCCTCTCGGGTGCTACAGGAGCTGCACGACGACGAGCGTCACGGCCGCGCCGGCCGTGGCGAAGGCGAGTTCGGCGCGGTCGCGCACGAAGGCGATGCCCATCACGAGGAAGACCGCGGCCATCGCCAGGCAGGCCCAGTAGACGTCGTCGGCGCCTTCTTCCACGCCGCCGCGCGCCATCTTCCGCACCGAGTCGATGATCGTGACGGCGATGTCCACGTCGCGCTCACGGTCGAGCTCCATGTAACGGCCGCCGCCGGCGCCGGCAATCGTCGCCAGCGAATCGCGGTCGATGCGCGAATACACGGCCGGGAGCGCCTTCTGCGGGTCTTCGGGCGGCGGCTCGGGGATGAATCCGCCGTTGCTCGTGCCGACGCCGACGACGAAGACCGGCACGCCCTGCTCGCGGGCGGCCTGAATGGCCCGCTGCGCTTCGCCGCTCCACGCCTGGCCGTCCGAGAGCAGCAGGAACGCCTTGGCGTTCAGCGACTTCCGCCCGCTGATGCGTTCGTCCTGCGCCAGCAGCTTCAGGCCCCACGAGATGCCCATCTCGATGTTGGTGTCCCACGAGGCGTCGTCTTCCACGCGGAACGGCGGCTCTTCGAGGTGCTCGATGAAGAAGAAGAACGTGTTCGGGTCCTTCGTGAGCCGCACCTGCGGCGTGGCGATGCGGGCAAAGGCGGTCATGGCAATGCGATCGCCGTCCCAGCGCATCGTCTCGGCCAGCGCCTTGAGGAACCGCATCGAGCGCTTCCAGCGGTCGCCCGTTGTGTCCGTGACGCGCATCGAGGTCGAGCCGTCCTGCAGCACGACCAGGTCGATGCCGGCCCGGCGCACACGTGTGGTCACGATCTGCGGACGCGCCAGGGCGAGAACGACCGAGGCGGTTGCCGCCAGCACGCACAGCCAGAACAGCAGCCCGCCGAAGAGCGAGAAGCGCTCGCGCACCGGCACGGCGCGGTGGCGCGTGTAGTTGCGGATGTCGGCGCGCCGCCGCAGGAGCTGCCACAGCCACACGACGAGCAGCGCCCCTGGCCCGATGAGCAGCCAGAGGTAGTCGGGCTGCCCGAACTTGAGCGCCTCCCAGTTGATCGTCGGTAAGCTGAAGCCCATCACCGAAGCCGTCGTCGTACGTGTCGTGGGTCGAGCCGGCCCGGGGCTAGCCGCGGCGCTTGCGCTGTTCGCCTTCGCTCGCGCCCTGCGGGAGCTGCTTGCGCTCGTCGGGCCGCATCGGCACGACCACCTTGAACTGCTTCATGTCGGTGCCTTCGGGCGGGGCGCCTGGCGCGCCATGCAGTGTCGGCCCGACCGGCAGGTCGCCGGCGAGACCCGTCATCTCGGGTTCCGGCATCACCGGCTGGCGGCTCTGCTGGAGCGTCGTGCGCACGCGCGACACGAACTCGAAGTTCCACGCCGCGTTCTCGTCGCCTGGGTGAGCGCGCAGCACGTCGGCGTAGCCGCGCACGATGTCGTCGATGCGCTTCGTGGCCGCCGCCTGGTCCGGCGCATTCTGCGCAGTGCGGTAGGCGGCATGGGCGCCCAGTTCGAGCACGACCGGGTCGGCTTCGGCCAGCGCACCGGCGGCGTCACGTTCCGGTGTGAGGCGGCCGTAGGCGCCCATCCAGTAGCGCGTCGTCGACTGCTGCTCGCGCAGCGACGCCACGAGCGCCTGCGAGACGCGCGGCAGGATGGCGCCGTCCGTCGCCTCGGCGCGCAGCGCGTCGTAGGCGGTGTCGAGGTCGCCATAGCGCAGGGTCAGCAGCGCCTGCTGGGCATCAGCGGTGCGGTTCTCGAGGCTCGAGGCGCCGAAGAGCACGCGGCCGCCGACGACGAACGCCAGCGCCACGACGAGGTATCCAATGACCGACTTCATCGCTGTCTCCTACGGGAACGTGCGGAACTGTGGCGCCAGCAGGCGCAGGAACGCGGCCAGCGTCCAGAACATGACGGCGCCGAGGGCGTACGGCGCGAATCGCGGCAGCCGGGCGCTGTATTCCTTCACTTCGACGGTGCCGGCCGACAGCCGGTCGATGTCGCGGATGGCGCGCAGCACGGCGGCTTCATCGGTGGCTGTATAGAAGCGGCCGCCGGTCTTCGTGATGGCGCGCTGCCACATCGCGTCGGGCAGCTTGCTGTTGCCCTTGCTGATGCGCACGAAGTACACCGGCACCTTGGCCTTCACCGCGTCGCTCAGCACGTCGTCGATGTTGCGGCCTGACTCGGTGACCTCGGCATCCTCGCCGTCGCTGAAGATCACCATCAGGTTGCCCGAGGCGTCGAGGAAGTCGAAGGCGCGGAAGAGCGCCACGGCCTGTTCGACCGCCTGCGCGATGACGGTGCCGCGGTCGGGGAAGTTCTCCCACTCGCCCATGTTGCCGATGAGCGACAGGCTGAGCTTGATGTTGTCGTAGTCGGTCGTGAACGGCGTGATGACGTAGGCGGTGTCGGCGAACTCGATGAGCGAGACGAGGTCGCGGTACTGGCCGTCCATCCGCAGGTTCACGAAGCGTTCGGCGGCGGCGACCGACGTGAAGAACGTGGCCTCCATCGGCGCGTCCTTCGTGGTGAGCGAGCGGGCGGCAAACGGCGCCAGCATGCTCGACGAGCCGTCGATCATCAGGCTGATGCGGCGGCCGGGCCGCGTGACTTCGCGGCGCGAGAGCGGCGTGGCCGGGTCGGCGAGCGCGATGCCGAAGAGCGGCAGACCGGCCAGCATCAGGATGAGTGGCAGGTGCCGCAAGGTCGGCGTCCACGAGCGCGTCCACTGGCCGAGCACCGCCGGCAGCACCACGCTGCCCTGGCCGGGGCGGCGCGTCACCACGCCGCGCGCGACGAGGGCCACGATGCCCACGCCGACGAGCGCGAAGATCGCGAGCAGCGCCAGGTCCTTCTCGCCGAACACGAGCTCGGCCAGCCGCACGCCGTCCCAGTCGGCGCGGGCGCGCTCCACGAACCGCGAAATCGCGGCCAGCAGGTTCACGCGCGGCCCTTCCAGTCCGTGAGGGCGCTCGTGACCTTCTGCCACTGCACCATCGGCCACGAGTAGCGGAAGGCAAGCGACCGGGCCAGCGGCCCGGCGGCGCTCACGGCCTGGTCGAGCGAGCTCTCATCGAGCCCGGCGCGGCCGAAGCGGGCCGCCGTCAGGGCGATGATGCCGTCGCGCACCTGCTGCACGGCGCCGTTCGACGCGGCCGCCTGCGCCATGTCCTGCGGCGTCACCGACGCCGAGACGAGTGCGTGGCGGCGGCGGATGAGGCCCTGGCTGAGCGCGATCTGCCCGCCGTGGATATCGGCCGCGACGCCCTTCGTCTGGGCCGCCGGCTTGCCGATGGCGTAGCTGGCGATGATGCGCAGCGCGGCGGCGGCGCGGCCCACGAGGTCGTCCGTCCAGCCCTGACCCTGCTTCGCGCGCGAGACCGCGGAAAGTTCGCGCGTCGCCGCCTTGAGCACCGCGCCGCCGGACACCGTGGTGACGGCCGTGGCCGTGGCCGGGCTGCGCATCGCGCGGTAGAGACGGCCGAGGCCCAGCGCCGCGACCCCGGCCGCGAGGGCGTAGAGGAACCAGCCGGCCATGCCGTAGGTGCGGGCGCGGAAGCGGCGGGCATCGAGGTCCGCGAAGGTCATCGACGCCGAGTCGCGGATGTCGCGGGCGGAGCCTGCGACGAGCGACAGCACACGCAGCGAGAGCGGCGGCAGCGCGTAGGTCTGGTCGCGGCCCTGCGACGTCGTGCCGTCGGCCGTCGACGTGTCGATCCGGTAGCCGATCGAGAGGCCGGCGAGCGTGACGTCCTGCCCGAACGCGTTGTCGTTCAGCAGACGCAGCTGGTAGGTGTACTGGAAGAAGCGGCGCGAGCCCGCCACCACGTCTTCACCGGTGCCGCCGTCGAGCACGTCGAAGGGAGGCAGGGCCATGACCGTGTGGTCGAGGCGCGAGCGGTCCACGACCGCCTTGGTCGAGGCCGTCTCGAGCACCGCGCAGGTCAGCACCGCGGTGAACGGCTCGCCCATGCGCACGGCGGCCTTGTCGGTGCGCCACCAGCAGCGCACGGGATCGGCGTCCACCGTCTGGCCTGGCGGCGGGGCGGGCGCCTGGGCGAACGCGGTCAGGGGAGTCAGCCACACGAGTGCGGTCAGAGCCGCGGCCACGGTCGTTCTCATCGCTTCCTCAGTCGGCGCTCGACCGCGAACTCGGTCAGCGCGATGTCGCTCTTCGTGTCGTTCAGATCCAGCCGCAGCACGTCGAGGCCGGCGTTCGTGGCCTTGGCGGCCACCTGATCCTGCCAGTCCCGCACCTTGTCGGCCATGCCCCGGAGCTGCCCGCGCGACACGACGCGCGAACGTCCGGTCTCCACGTCCACCGCTTCCACCCAGCCCGCCGACACCGACGGCAGCCGGTAGGCGAACGTGGCGTCCACAATCACCAGGAACACGTCGTGCTGCACGTCGAGGCGGGCCAGCTCGTCGATGACCGGATCGATGTCGTCGAACAGGAAGTCCGACACTACCGGCACGAGCGAGGTCTTGCGCAGGAAGCCGGCGAGCGTGCCGCTCAGGCTTTCGCTGCGTTTCAGGTCCTCGAGGCCGCGTTCGTATTGATAGGCGTCGAGGCAGTGGATGACCTGCCCCTTGCCGATGCGCGGCCGGATCGCCTGCAGGCGGTCGAAGCCGCCCTGGAAGGTGATGAGGCCGAAGCTGTCCTGGAAGAACACCGCCGACATGCCGATCGTGGCGATGGCCCGCGCCACGGCGTGCGCGATGAGCACGTTGCCGCGCGCCGCCGCCGGGCCGACGACCCCTTCGGGCAGGGCGTCCACGCCGCAGCGCGTCGAACTCGAGTGGTCGGCCACCACGACCACGCCGGCCGTGGACGGCTGCTCGAAGTCGCGCACGACCATCGGCGAGAAGTTGTTGAGACTCGACTGCGCCCAGTCGATCGTCTCGAAGCGGTCGCCGGCCTCGAAGTTGCGCAGGCCGACGAAGTCGAAGCCGTTACCCTGGAACAGGCTGCGATGCTCACCCATCGTGAACTCGCGCATCCGCTTGAGGATGACGAGCTCGATCTCGCTGATCTCCGACAGGTTGACGAGCGGCGCGACTTCCTGCTCGCGAGTTCTCATGGGATCGGCACTCGGGCCACCACGTCCCGCACCACGGAATCCGAGGTCAGGCCGTGGCTGGCGGCGTGCGGACCGAGCCAGATGCGGTGGCTGAGCACGTAGGGCGCGAGATCCTGGATGTCCTCCGGGAACACTTCGTCGCGCCCGTGCATGAGCAGCGCCCAGACCTTCGCCAGGCGGCCCCAGACGATGATCGCGCGCGGTGAGGCGCCGAGGTCCACGCCGCGCTCGACCAGTTCCGACGGCGAGTGCTTGTGCCAGTCGGTGTCGGGGTTGTAGGGGCGCGTGGCCGAGACGAGCTGCTGGATGTAGCTGCCGAGCCGCTCGTGCAGGAACACCGTTTCGTTGATGCGCGAGCGCATCTGGATGATTCGTTCCTTCGACATCAGCGCGTTCAGGCGCACGTGCTTGAAGTCGAAGTTGACGAGTTTGGCTTCTTCCTCCGCCGGCAGGTAGCCGACGTTGATCATCACGGCGAAGCGGTCGGTGGCGGCTTCCGAGAGCGGGAAGGTGCCCTGCCCCAGTTCGACCGGGTTCATCGTGGCGATGGCGAAGCTGAAGGCCGGCAGTTCGTAGGTGGTCTTGCCGACCGTGACCGTGCGGTCCTGCAGGCCCTCGAGGAAGGCGCTCTGCGACTTGAGCGGGATGCGGTTGATTTCGTCGAGCAGGATGACTTCCGCCGAGGCCAGCGGGCCGAACTCGGTGATGAGCTCGCCGGTGGCGGGGTTGATCATCTGGAAGCCGACGACTTCCGTGGGCTGCAGGTCGGCGCGGCCCTGGATGCGGGCGAACTTCGCGTCGGAGATGGCCGCGAGGATCACGCCGAAGAACGTCTTGCCCACGCCCGGCACGCCGCGGATGAGCATGTTGCCGGCGTTGACCTGGCGGTTCTCCTTCTTGTCGTAGGTGGTCGGAATCTCGGACAGCAGCACGACGTTGGCGAGCGCCTTGGCCTGTGCGTAGCCGACGAGCGCTTTGCCGCCTTCGGCGAGGATGGCGTGGTGAAAGTCGATGGCTTCTTTGAGGTCTGGATGCACAAAGTATCCTAGGAGCGCATAATCCTATATCGTGCCGCTGCCGCGGCTGAAGATTCTGTCTGATGGTGCCGATTCCGCCGGGCAAACGGTAGCCAATAGTGGCCCGAGAGAGGGACTGTGCAAGTCGTGGTCGATCGCCGAGCTCACGTGCGCCTGGTCGGGCCCTTCGAAGGCGGATGGGACGGAGCTTCGGGCAAGCGCGAGTGCAGGATCGCCGATGTCAGTCGGGGCGGCTGTTTCATCGACGCCTTCGCCTGCAATCCCGTGGGCACCATTATCACCATGAACATCCAGATCGGCGGCCAGACCTTCCTGCTCCGCGCCGAAGTGGTCTACGTCGACCGTGTGCAGGGCTTCGCCGTGCGGTTCCGCGACAACGATCCCCTCGTCATGAAGGACTTCGTCGAGACCCTCGAGGGCCTCGGCGCCTGAGGCCCGGGCCGCGGCGGACCGATCGCCGCATCGTTGACTCAGACAACTGAATGGTTGATGCTGTCACCGTTGCAGCCTTGGAGGGGCGCATGGCCGCACCGTCCGTTCCGGAACTCACCGCCGCCGTCCGCCGCTTCAACCGCTTCTATACGGCCCGGATCGGCGCCCTCGGCGTGCACCACCTCGGCACGCCCTATTCGCTGACCGAAGCGCGCCTCCTCTACGAGCTCGGCGAACGCGGGCCGGCCACGGCTGCCGCCCTGGCCCAGGTGCTCGAAACGGACCCGGCGCAGGTCAGCCGCGCCGTTGGCCGCCTCGAGCGCGCCGGTCTCGTTACCCGCGTCCGCGACGCACGCGATGGCCGCGCCCGCCGCCTGACGCCCACCGCCACCGGCCGCCGCGAGTTCAAACGCCTCGACGCGCTCTCGCGCGCGCGCACCGGAGCGCTCGTGACGCCGCTCGCTGACGACGCCCGCGCCCGGCTGCTCGCGGCGCTCACCACGGTGGAGGCCGTGCTGTCGGGCCAGCCGGCACCGCCGCCGGCGGTGGTCATCCGGCCGCACCGGCCGGGGGACATGGGCTGGATCGTGTCGCGCCACGGCGCCTACTACGCCGAGGAATACGGCTGGGATGCCACCTTCGAGGCGCTTGTCGCCGGCGTGGCGAAGGAGTTCATCGAGAACTTCGACCCGCGGTGGGAGGCCTGCTGGATGGCCGAAATCGACGGCCGGCCCGTCGGGTCCGTGTGCCTGGTGAAGAAGTCGGCCACGGTGGCCAAGCTGCGCCTGCTCATCGTCGACAAGGAGGCGCAGGGGCACCGCATCGGCACGCGGCTCGTGCAGGAATGCATCACCTTCGCGCGGCGCGCCGGCTACCGGAAGATCACGCTCTGGACCAACAGCATCCTCGACGCGGCCCGTCACCTCTACGAGCAGGCCGGCTTCACGTGTGTGGCGGTGGACCCGACCGAACACGTCTTCGGCAAGGACCTGGTGTTCGAGACCTGGGAACTCGACCTGAAGGCCGCGCGATGAGCGATACGGCGCCCTCCTACGTCCTCGGACACGAGCCGGAGGAACTGGCGCGGCTCGAACGTCAGGCCGCGATCTACGAGGCGGCGACTCGCCGCCTCTTCGCGGCGGCCGGCATTGGTGCGGGCCAGCGTGTGCTCGACCTCGGCTGCGGCGCCGGCGATGTCAGCCTGCTGGCGGGCGAACTCGTCGGGCCCACGGGCACCGTCATCGGCGTGGATCGGGCCGCCGCGGCTATCGCCACGGCCCGGCGCCGGGCGGACGCGCGGGGATTCACGCACGTCCACTTCGTGGAGGGGGAACTCGAGGCCCTCGCGCTCGACCCGGTGGACGGCGTCGTGGGACGGTTCGTGCTGATGCACCAGCCCGAGCCGGCGCGCGTGCTGGCGCACGCGGCTGGCGGCGTGCGTGCGGGCGGCGTGGTCGCGGTGATGGAATCCCATCTCACGGCCCTCGGGCCCGGCTGGCACTCGTGGCCGCACTCGGCCGCCTACCAGCGCCTGCTCGACGCGATGCTGCCGATCATCGCCGCCGCCGGTGGACGCATCGACATGGGGCTGCAGCTGCGTCGCACGTTTCTCGCGGCCGGGCTGCCCGAGCCCGTGCTCGAGGTGTATGCGACGCCGGCGGGCGCTGACGCGCCGGCGATGGTGCGCTACATGGCCGACAGCGTGCGCTCCATGCGGCCCACGGCGGAACGTCTGGGCGTGCCGTGTCCGTCGGCTGACGGCATCGATGCGCTCGAACGCGAGACGCTCGACGAGGCGGCGCGTCCGGGGGCCGTCATCAACGGTCCGGTCGTGGTGACGGCGTGGGCGAGGCGGACATGAGCGGCACCATGCCGACGCGCATCGCGGTGACGGAGGCGCGCACGCCCGAGGCGATTGCGGCCGTCCGCGCGCTCATCCTCGAGTACCAGGCGTCGCTCGGTGTCGACCTCGCCTTCCAGCAGTTCGATGACGAGATCGCCGCCCTGGCGACGATGTACGGGCCGCCACAGGGCGCGCTGTACCTCGCGACGCTCGACGGCGTTCCCGTGGGCTGCGTCGGTGTGCGCCCCTTCGCGCCGGTGACCGGCTGCTGCGAGATGAAGCGGCTCTACGTGGCCCCGGCCGCGCGCGGCTACGGCCTGGGCCGGCGGCTCGCGGTGCAGTCGATGACAGCCGCCCGCGCCCTTGGCTGCAGCCGCATGCGGCTCGACACGCTGCCGGCGATGCAGGACGCGCAGGCGCTCTACGAGACGCTCGGCTTCCGCGAGATTCCCGCCTACCGGCCGAGCCCGGTGCCGGGCACGCGGTACCTGGAAGCGGTGCTGTGACGGTCCAGCGGAACGTCGACAGGCTGCTCCGCACGCCAGGCCCCTGGGCCGCGGCCACGCCCGGCAGCAGCAGCGCGGTCAGGGCCGCGTGCAGAACATGCACGCCTGTCGTTTTCCCGGCGAACTGACTGTGTACGATTGAACCGCCGCGGGCTCAGGAGCACGCCGCGTGCCAGTCTGGCCGGCTGCCGGCCCGGCGCTACGGGGCGTCAGACCGCGTGAGCACGAGGATGTGCTGCCACGGCAGGTCGTTCAGCACGGTCGAGAGCTTGAAGCCCTCGGGCTCGAGCTCGGCCTTGACCTCGGCGATGCTCATCTTGTGTTCGGGGCGGATCGGCACGCGCGAATCCTCCTTGCGGAACTCGAGCAGCACCAGGCGTCCGGTGCGCTTCAGCGCCGGCCGCAGCCGGCGGATGAACTCCTGCGGCGCCGCGAGCTCGTGGTAGACGTCCACCATGATGGCGAGGTCGAGCGAATCGGCGGGGAGCTTCGGGTCGTCTGGCGCGCTCAGCACCGTTTCGACGTTGGTGAGGCGGGCGGCCGTCACGCGCCGACGCACGATGTCGAGCATGCCGGTCTGGATGTCGGTGGCGTAGACCTTGCCCTCGGGCCCGACGGCGTCGGCCATCCGCATCGTGTAGTAGCCGGACCCGGCGCCGATGTCGGCGACCACCTGGCCCTTTTTCAGCTGCAGGGCCCGGACGGCGACGCTCGGCGCTTCTTCCGCCTCGCGTTCAGGGCGCTCGAGCCAGCCGGCGCCGCCCACGCCCATGACCGGCGCGATGATGCGGCCGCTGAGGGGGTGGCGGCCCTGGGCGTCGAGCACGACCAGCATCAGACCGGCGGCGAGGGTGCCGGCGGCGAGCGCCGAGAGCCGCGGGGCGGCGAGGATACGCGTGACCATGGTCGTCATCCTAGTTCCTTCTGAGACGTGTGGCCGCGGCGTGGCGATTCGCCGCCGTCCGTGCCGTACCCGCTAAGATAGGCCCCACGATGGCCGAGATTCACCCGTTCGCCGCCCTGCGCCCGACTCCGGCCACCGTGGCACGCGTGGCGGCCGTGCCCTACGACGTCGTCAACAGCGACGAAGCCCGGGCCCTGGCCGGCGACGACCCGCTGAGCTTCCTGCGCGTCTCGCGGCCCGAGATCGAGTGCCCGCCAGGCACCCCCATCTATTCGGACGAGGTCTACCTCCGCGCGTCCGACAACTTCGACCGGCTGCGCCGCGCGGCGCCGCTCGTCATCGAAGACACCCCGAGCCTCTACATCTATCAGCTCCACATGGCGGGGCACGTGCAGACGGGCGTGGCCGCCTGTTATTCGGTGGACGAGTACGCACGCGACGTGATCAAGAAGCACGAGAAGACGCGACCCGACAAGGAAGACGACCGCACGCGGCACATCCTGACACTGCGCGCGCAGACCGGGCCGGTGTTCCTCACCTATCGCGCGTCGGCCGCCGTGGACGGCGTGGTGACCGCCGCCGTCGCCGGCGCGCTGCTCTTCGACTTCACCGCGGCCGACGGCGTGCGCCATGTCGTGTGGCGCGTGCCCGACTCTCAGGTCGCGCCGCTCGTCGCGGCGTTCGCCGCCGTGCCCGCGCTCTACATCGCCGACGGACATCACCGCGCGGCGAGCGCCTGGCGCACACATGAGCAGCTCGCGGCGGAGGGGCCCGGCGAACACGAGCGGTTCCTCGCCGTGGCCTTTCCCGACGCGCAGATGCAGGTGCTGCCCTATAACCGCGTCGTCCGCGATCTGCACGGGATGAGCGCCGAGGCGTTCACCGCCGCGCTGGCCGCGCGCGCCACGGTGACGCCCGGCGGCCCGGCCACACCCGCGCGCCGGGGCCAGGTGGCGATGTATCTCGAGGGCCGCTGGAGCACCGTGGATTTCGGCGCGCCGCCGGCCGGGCTCGCCGCCGATGCCGCCCTCGACGTCAGCCGCCTGCAGGACATGGTGCTCGGACCCGTGCTCGGCATCGCCGACGTCCGGACCGACAAGCGCATCGACTTCGTGGGGGGCATCCGCGGCACGGCGGAGCTCGAGCGCCTCGTCGACAGCGGAACGTTCGCGGTGGCGTTCTCGCTCATGCCCGTGTCGGTCGACGATCTGATGCGGATCGCCGACGCCGGCGGCATCATGCCGCCCAAGTCCACCTGGTTCGAACCGAAACTGCGCGACGGCGTGCTCAGTCATCTCGTCTGAGCGGCCCGCGTGCCGCCGACATTCCGCGTGAGGGTCCCATGAACGTGCTGGTGGCGGACAAATTCGAACAGAGCGGCCTCGATGGGCTGCGGGCGCTCGGCTGCGAGGTGTCATATCAGCCGGACGTCAAGGATGCCGCGCTCGTCGATGCCGTGCGCGCGAGCGGGGCGTCGGTGCTCGTCGTGCGCTCGACGCAGGTGACCGAGGCGGTGCTCGATGCCGGGGGCCTCGCGCTCATCGTGCGGGCCGGCGCCGGCGTGAACACGATCGACGTCGCCGGGGCTTCGAAGCGCGGCATCTACGTGTCGAACTGCCCGGGCAAGAACGCGGTGGCGGTGGCGGAACTCGCCTTCGGCCTCATCCTCGCGCTCGATCGGCGCATTCCCGACAACGTCGCGGATCTGCGCGCCGGCACCTGGAACAAGAAGGCCTACTCGCAGGCGCGCGGGCTGTCGGGGCGCACGCTCGGGCTCATCGGCTTCGGCAGTATCGGGCAGGAAATGGCCATCCGCGCCACCGCCTTCGGCATGCCGGTCGTGGCGTGGAGCCGGCGGTTCGACGACAACGCCGCCGAGCGCGAACGCGTCGAAGACGCCTTCGGCATCGCGATCGCGGAGTCAGCCGAAGAGGCCGTCGCCGCCGCCGACGTCGTCAGCGTGCACCTGGCTCTGTCGAAGGACACGCGCGGCTTCGTGGACGCCGAGTTGCTGGGCCACCTGAAGCCGGGCGCCACGTTCATCAACACGGCGCGGGCGGAGGTGGTGGATCAGACGGCCCTTACCGCCGTCGTGCGCGAGAAGGGCGTGCGCGCCGGACTCGACGTGTTCGCCACCGAGCCGGCGACGGCCACGGGCGCCTTCACTGACGACATCGTGCAGCTGCCCGGCGTCTATGGCACGCACCACATCGGCGCCTCAACCGATCAGGCGCAGGACGCCATCGCCGCCGAAACCGTGCGCATCGTCCGCACCTTCAAGGACACCGGCCGCGTGCCGAACGTCGTGAACCTCGCAACATCGACACCGGCCACGCACATGCTCGTCGTGCGGCACCGCGACCGGCCAGGCGTGCTCGCCCACATCTTCGGCGAGCTGCGCGGCGCCGGCCTGAACGTGCAGGAAACTGAAAACGTCATCTTCGACGGTGCCGAAGCGGCCGTCGCCCGCATCAACCTCGACGGCGCGCCGGCCCGCCACACCCTCGACGCCGTGCGCGACCACACACACGTCCTCGACGTGCAGCTCGTGTCCCTGTCTTCCTAGGAACGCCATGCCCGAACGTATCTTCAACTTCTCCGCCGGCCCCGCCATCCTGCCCGAAGCCGTGCTGCTCGAAGCCCAGCGCGACCTCGTCGCACTGCCGGGCGTGGGCATGTCGGTGCTCGAGATCAGCCATCGCTCGAAGACGTTCGAGGCGATTCTGGCGAACACCGAGGCCGACCTGCGCAGGCTGGGCGGCGTGCCGGCAAACTACAAGGTGCTGTTCCTGCAGGGCGGCGCGTCGCTGCAGTTCTCGATGGTGCCGCTCAATCTGCTGACGCCGGGCGCGACGGCCGACTACATCGTGACCGGCGGCTGGTCGCAGAAGGCCGTGAAGGAAGCGCAGCGCGTCGGCGCCGTGCACATCGCCGGCTCGACCGAGGGCGAGAACTTCGCGCGCATCCCGCGGCAGGACGAACTGCAGCTCACCGCGGACGCCGCCTATGTCCACTTCACGACGAACAACACGCTCTTCGGCACGGAGTGGGCGAGCGAACCGGCGGTGGGCGACGTGCCGCTCGTGGCCGACACCTCGTCGGACATGTTCAGCCGGCCGATCGACGTCGCGAAATACGGCCTCCTCTACGCCGGCGCGCAGAAGAACCTCGGGCCGTCGGGCGTCACGCTCGTCATCGTGCGCGAAGATCTGCTGGCGCGCTCCAGCAAGACGCTCCACACGATGCTCAACTACGCCGTCCACGCCGAGAACGGCTCGATGTACAACACGCCGCCCTGTTTCGGCATCTACCTCATGGGCCTGGTGATGAAGTGGGCGCTTGCGCTGGGCGGTCTCACGGCCATCAGCGCCGCGAACGACCGCAAGGCGGCGGCGCTCTACGCGGAGATCGATCGCACCGGCTTCTACCGCGGCACCGCCGCGGCCGACAGCCGCTCGCGCATGAACATCACCTTCCGCCTGCCGTCAGAAGAACTCGACGGGAAGTTCGTGAAGGAATCGACCGCCGCCGGCCTCGATGGCCTCAAGGGCCACCGCTCGGTGGGCGGTATGCGCGCCTCGATCTACAACGCGTTCCCCGAAGCGGGCGTCACCGCGCTCGTGGACTTCATGCGCGAATTCGAGCGCAAGAACGGCTAGGCGCGGCTACGCCGTGCCGGGGCCGAACTTGCGGCCGCCGCGCCGGCGGCGTCCCCCCCGGCGGCGCCGGCCGCCGCGCGGCATGTCGCCGTCGGCTGGACGTTCCAGGCGCGCGCCGCCTTCGGTGGGCAGCGAACTCGCCTCGATGAAGCCGCGCCAGTGTTCGACGATCTCGGGCGCGCGGCCGTGCACTTCGAGCCACGTGAGGGCGTCTTCGAACGGGCCGCGATGCAACAGCGCCCGCTTGGCGCGCGGCGAGGCTTCCATGTCCTGGAGACGGCGCTGCACGGCGAGCAGCTGGCGCAGGCGGTCGGTATCGCGCCGCGCCACCGGAAGCTGGCCGATCTTGAAGACCGGCTCCGGCGGACCTTCGCGCCGGCGCCGCCGTCTGGCCGGCGGCGGTTCCACCGTGGGCATGTCGGCGTCGTCGTGGTCGTCGTCGTGGGCGCTGTCGCCTTCCGCGTGCACCGGCCGCTCACGCGTGGGCATCAGCCCGAGCGGGACGACCATCGTCCCGAGCAGGATCGGATTCGAGAGCGTGGGCGGCGCCGAGTCGAAGCGCTGGCGGTAGGAATCGAGTGCGTCGAGCGCGTCGAGGAACGCTTCGTCGTGCGCGTGTGCCTGCAGTTCGGGCGTGACCGGCTCGAGCAGGCGGTGTTCGGCGAGCGCGGCGAAGGTCTTCTCGGCGGCGCCGCTGCGGAGGATCTTGTAGTACTCCTCGATCATCCGCGCTGGCGCAGCCTGCGCCAGGCGATGGCGGTGCGTGACGATGGCCTCGGCCACCGGCGGATCGAGCGCGAAGTCGAGCCGCGAGGCCATCACGACCGCGCGCAGCATGCGCACCGGATCTTCCTGGAAGCGTTCGTTCGGATCGCCAATCGAACGAATGACGCGCGCCCTGATGTCGTCGAGCCCACCCACGTAGTCGATGATCGAGCGGTCGGCGATGTCATAGAACAGCGCGTTGATCGTGAAGTCGCGGCGGAAGGCGTCTTCTTCCGGCGTGCCGAACGTGTTGTCGCGGTGGATGAGCAGGTCGCGCGCCGTGTCGGGTGACAGATCGCCGAGCGACTCGTCATGCCCCGCCCCGGGCTCGCCGGCCGGGATGAGCTTGCGGAACGTCGCGACCTCGATGGCCTTCTCGCCGAACTTCACGTGGGCGAGGCGGAAGCGGCGGCCGATGATCCAGCAGTTCCGGAACTGCTTCTTGATCTGATACGGATGCGCCGACGTGCCGATGTCGAAGTCCTTGGGCCGCCGGCCGAGCAGCAGGTCGCGCACGCTGCCGCCCACGAGGTAGGCGGTGTACCCGGCCTCGTTGAGACGCGTCAGCACCTTCAGCGCGTCTGAATCGATCTGGCGGCGCGAGATGGGATGGTCTGCACGAGGAACGATGACGGGGCCGGGCATTCGAAGAAGCATTGTAGCAGCCCCCGGCCGTCGAAATGCACTGAACTACCTTGTTTTCAACACCTTACGAGATAATTCGCTGCCGTCGTGTGCTACGATGCGCGGATGGTCCGCCCGGTCGTGGTGGTTGCCGCCATTCTGATGGCGAGCGTGTCGCTCAGTGCGACGCGTGAAGACCTGGCGCGGGCCCGCATCCTGTTCAACGAACGGAAGTTCGACCAGGCGATCGCCGCCGCGGAACTGGCGCGCAAGACGCCCGAGACGGCCGATGCTGCCGCCATCGTGCTGGCGCGCGCGCACCTCGAGCGCTACCGCCAGGTGGCTGACCCGGCGGACCTGGGCGCCGCCCGTGCCGCCCTGGGCAGCGCCAATGTCGACAGGCTCGGCACGCCCGACCGCGCCGAATACCTCATCGGTCTCGGTGGGTCGCTCTTCCTCGAAGACGACTTCGGCGCCGCCGCCGAGATCTTCGAGTCGGCAATCGAAATTGCGCCGGCGGCCGGGGAAGGGGCGCGCGAAGCCGTGCTCGACTGGTACGGCTCGGCCATGGAGCGCTGGGCCGCGCCCTATACGACGACGCGCCGCGCCGCGATGCTCGAACGCCTCGTGCGCCGGATGGAACTGGAACAGGCCAAGAACCCGGGGTCGCGGGCCGCCTCCTACTGGCTCGTGGCCGCGCTGCGGGCGCAGGGCGAGACCGATCGGGCCTGGCAGGCGGCGATTGCCGCGTGGGTGCGTGCGCCGATTGCCGGCGTGCGGTCGATCGCGCTGCGTGCCGACATCGATCGCCTCGTGCGAGAAGGCATCATCCCCGACCGCGGGAAAGACGCCCCGGAAGCAAACCGCGCCAGCCGCGAAACGGCGCTGCGCGCCGAGTGGGAACTGCTCAAGCAGAAGTGGAAGTAGTCAGGGCTTCGCTTCTTTCCAGTTCTCCCCGACGCCCACGTCCACGTCGAGCGGCACCGACAGCTTCACGCCTTCGGCCATCGTCGTGCGCACGAGTTCCGCCACGCGGTCCGCATCCGCCGCCGGCGCTTCGAAGAGCAGTTCGTCGTGCACGGTGAGGATCATGCGCGAGGTGGGCGCTTCCGCACTCAGCACACGGTCCACATCGATCATTGCGCGCTTCAGGATATCGGCCGCGGTGCCCTGAATCGGCATGTTGACGGCCATACGTTCCGCCGCCGCGCGAATCTGGCCGTTCCGGCTCGTGAGTTCGGGCACGGGGCGCCTGCGGCCGAACATCGTGCGCACCATGCCGGTCGTGCGGCCGTCTTCGAGCGTCTGTTCGATGAAGCCGCGCACACGGGGGAAGCCCGCGAAGTAGGCGTCGATGAACTGCTGCGCCGCCGCCTGCGACACGCCGATGTCCTTGGCCAGGGTGAAGGCCGTCTTGCCGTACAGCAGCGCGTAGTTGACGATCTTCGCCCGCCGCCTGAGCTCGTGCCGATCGAGACCGCTCTCCGGACCGAAGACCCTGAGCGCTGTCTGGTCGTGGATGTCGTCGCCGCGCGCGAAGGCTGCTGTGAGTGTGTCGTCGCCTGAGAGGTGCGCCAGCACGCGCAGCTCGATTTGCGAGTAGTCGGCCGAAATGAGCACGTGGCCGGGTTCGGCCACGAACGCGCGCCGGATCTCGCGGCCGAGAGCCGTGCGGATCGGGATGTTCTGCAGGTTCGGATCGCTGCTGCTCAGGCGCCCCGTGGCGGCGACGGCCTGATTGAACACCGTGTGCACGCGCCCGGTGACCGGATGCACGAGCGAGGGCAGCGCGTCGATGTAGGTGCCCTTCAGCTTCGAGAGGCTGCGCCAGTCGAGGATGAGCCGCGGCAGGTCGTGCGTGAGGGCCAGCTCCTCGAGCACCTCCACGGCCGTGGAGGGCGTGCGCGTCGTGCCCGTGCGCTTCAGCACCGGCAGCTGCAGCTTGTCGAAGAGGATCTCGCCGAGCTGCTTCGGTGACCCGATGTTGAACGTCTCGCCGGCCTGCGTGTAGATCTCGGCGGCAAGCCCGCCCATCTCCTGTTCCATGCGCGCGGCCTGGCTGGCCAGCGCCTGCGTGTCGACCTTCACGCCGGCCCGTTCGAGTCCGGCGAGGATGGGCACGAGCGGCAGTTCGAGATCGCGGTAGACCGACGCCACGCCGGCCGTCTCGAGTTCGGGCGCGAAACGTTCGGCCAGCTGCCAGGCAAGATCCGCGCGTTCGCCGGCGTAGTCGAGCACACGCTCGGGCGCGAGTGTCGTGAACGGCACGGCCTTGGCACCTTTGCCGCGCACGTCGTCGGCGAGGCG
>JBIKUN010000051.1:0-27304 GCA_044347565.1 Vicinamibacterales bacterium
GCTGCACGACGATCGGACTCGTCATCGACGGCACGAACAGCCGGCCCGACTCCGGATCGAAGGCCGCGCCGCCCCAGTTCGCACCGCCCACCCAGCCGGGCAGCACGACCGTGCCCTTCTCGGACGGCGGCGTGAAGAGCGGACCACGGTCGTACGGCGCCAGCAGTTCGATGGCCCGCGCGCGCAACTCCGGTGTGAAGTCGATGAGGTTGTCGTCGGTCATCCCCTGCCGCTCGAACGCAGGCGGCTTCGTGGGAAACGGCTGCGTGGGCGAGGTGCGCTCGCCCGGCGCCGACGACTGCGGCACGGCGCGTTCCTCGATGGGCCACACGGGCTCACCAGTGCGGCGATCGAGCACGTAGGTGAAGCCCTGCTTGCTCACCTGCGCCAGCGCCTTGATGGCGCGGCCGTTCACCGTGATGTCCACGAGCGTGGGCGCCGCCGGCAGGTCGTAGTCCCACAGGCCATGATGCACGGCCTGGTAGTGCCAGCGGCGCGCGCCGGCCGCGACATCCACCGCCACGATCGACTCGGCGAAGAGATTCGCGCCCGGGCGATGACCGCCGTAGAAGTCGTTCGTCGGCGTGCCGAACGGCAGATAGACCAGGCCGAGTTCATCGTCGGCCGACATCGTCGTCCACACGTTGGTGCTGCCGGTGTACTCGGCGGCATCACCGCTCCACGTGTCGTAGCCGACGCTGCCCTTCTCGGGAATCGACCGGAACGTCCACAGCTTCCTGCCCGTGCGCACGTCGTAGCCGGTGACGTCGCCGCGCGGCCATTCCTTGGTCGTGGGGCCGTCATGCACGCTCGCGCCCACGACCACCACGTTGCGGCTCACGATCGGCGCCGAGCTGTTGGTGAAGGTCGAGGCGCGCGTGGCGCGCGCGACACCGGCCATCAGGTCCACCCTGCCGCCCACGCCGAACGCCGGGTCGAGGGCGCCGGTGGCGGCGTCCAGGGCGATGAGATACGCATCGCCGGTCCCGAGCAGCAGGCGCTCACGCCGTCCGTCGGTCCAGTAGGCAAGCCCGCGATGCACGAAGCCGAGGTTCCCGGGCCGGCCCGTCTTCCATGAGCCAGGGTCGAACGTCCAACGGGCGCGTCCGGTGGCCGGATCGAGCGCCGCGATCTGGCCGAGCGACGTCACCGTGTAGAGCACGCCGTTCGCCATGAGCGGCGTGTCCTGATACGCGCCCGGTCGCGCGGTGGGGTTGGCCTCGACCACAGCGTTGTCGATCGACGGCCACTGCCAGGCCACGGCGAGGCGCGAGACGTTCTCGGGTGTCACCTGCGCCGCGGCCGAGTATTTGCGGCTGCCGGCATCACCGCCGTAGTAGCGCCACTCGATCGCCGGTGGCGCCTGCGCGGCCACGATCGCGCCGCACACGACACCCGCCGCCACCGCTGCCAGACGCCACGGGCGCATGGGTTACTCCATCACCGCCTGATAGGCGAGGTTGCGCGCGTAGCCGTGGATCTGCGTGGCCGCCGTGAGGCCGCGGCCCTGGTACTGAATCATCCCGACGAACACGAGGTCCTTCACGGGATCGACCCAGAACCACGTGCCGCCGATGCCCCACCAGTGGAACGCGCCATCCGAATACGGCTCGCCCGACGCCGCCGCATCGAGGATTACCTGCGGCCCGAGGCCCCAGCCCTGCCCCTGGCGCATCGTCTTGAGCGGGTCGGCCAGCACGTGATTGGTGCGGAACATCTCCACGGTGCGCGGCGCGAGGATGCGCGCGCCGCCGAATTCGCCGCCATCGAGCAGCATCTGGGCGAAACGCGCGTAGTCGCTGGCGGTCGAAAACAGGCCGTGCCCGCCGAACGCCGCCTTCGGCACCACCGTCGCATCGCCCTCGCGATCGCTTGCGACGAGCGTGCCGCTCTCGTCTTCGCGGTGCATGCGCGCCAGGCGCGGCAGCTTCGCGGCCGGCACGTGGAACGCGGTGTCCTTCATGCCGAGCGGCGCGAACAGGCGCGTCTCGAGGAACTGCGCGAACGGCATGCCCGAGAGCTTCTCGACCAGATACCCCTGCACGTCCACGGCGGCGCTGTAGCTCCAACGCGTGCCTGGCTGCGCCACGAGCGGCAGGCCGGCGATCTTGCCGATCATCGTCGCGAGCGGCTGGGTGCTGTCGAGCACGTTCGCCTTGAGGAACAACTTGTCCACGGGATGCGCGCCCACGAGCCCGTAGCCGAGGCCCGCGGTGTGCGTCATCAGCTCACGCATCGTCATCGAGCGACGCGCCGGCTCCGTTTTCGGCGTGCCGTCGGGATTCTCGCCCGTATAGACGACCAGCTTCGCGAACTCGGGGATGAAGCGCGACACCGGATCGTCGAGCCGCCACTTCCCCTCTTCGTAGAGCATCAGCATGGCCACGCCAGTGACGGGCTTGGTCATCGAGTAGATGCGGAAGATCGAATCCTTCGCGATCGGCTCGGGCTGGCCGAGGTCCTTCTTCCCGTGCGCGGCGAAGTGCACCACCTTGCCCTTGCGCGCCATGAGCGTGACCACGCCGGCGAGCTTCCTGTCGTCGACGAGCCCCTGCATGCCGGCATCGAGGCGCTTCAGACGCTCGGCCGACACGCCGACGGAGGCCGGCGGCGCGACCGCGAGGTCGCGGCCCGGGCGCGCGTCGAGGACCGCACGCGACGGCGCGGCCAGAAGCGCCGCAGCCAGCACGGCAATACCCGCCACGCGGTGGCGGCCGAAAACGGAGGTCACGCCGGACTCCTTTCGCGCCACGGTGGTGGCGCGGTCGGGATTCTACTGCCGCCGGACGCCTCCCTCGCGTCCCTTCTTGACATGCGCCGGAGCGGGTGCGAGCATCGCGCCCTTGGAGGCCGCGTGACCCGTGGACGTTTGAAGCTCTGGGCGCTGGGCGTCGCCTCGGCGGCCACCGGGGCAGTACTGGCGCTCACGGCGCTGCCGCTGGCCGGCCAGGCCCCGCGTCAGGCCGCGCCCGCGACCCGCAACGCCCTGCCGCGCACCGCCGCCGGCAAGCCCGACTTCAACGGGCTCTGGCAGGCGCTCAACACCGCCAACTGGGACATCGAAGCGCACACGGCGCGGCCGGCGCTGGCGATGCGGCCCGGGCCGGTCGTGCCCGTGCCTGCCAAGGAAGTGCTGGCGTTCGGCGCGGTCGGCGCCGTGCCCTCGGGCGTGGGTGTGGTCGAGGGCGGTGAGATTCCCTATCTGCCCGAGGCGCGGAAGAAGAAAGACGAGAACCAGGCGAACTGGCTGCAGCGCGATCCCGAGATCAAGTGTTACCTCCCGGGTGTGCCGCGCGCGACCTACCTGCCCTTCCCGTTCCAGATCGTGCAGAGCCAGTCGGCGTTCTTCATCGCCTACGAGTACGCGGGCGCCGTGCGCAACGTCTACCTGAAGGATCCGGGCCCGCCGCAGACCGATTCGTGGATGGGCCAGTCGGTGGGCCGGTGGGACGGCGACACCTTCGTCATCGAGTCGAACGGCTTCAACGACAGCACGTGGTTCGACCGCTCGGGCAATCATCACAGCGAGGTGATGAAGGTCACCGAACGCTGGACGATGACCGACAAGGACCACGTCCTCTACGAAGCGACGATCGACGATCCGAAGACGTTCTCGCGCCCGTGGAAGATGTCGATGCCGCTCTACCGGCACGTCAACGCGAACGCCCGCCTCGGGCAGTTCAAGTGTGTGCCGTTCGTCGAAGAGCTGATGTACGGCCACCTGCGCAAGACGCCGCTGCCATGAGAACGAGGATGCCGATGCCACGTCCGCTCGTCGCGCTCGCTTCGTGCGCGGTGCTCATCACCGCCGGGGCCGTCGTGGCGCCGCTCTCGGCGCAGGCGCCAGCCGCCCGCGCCGTAGCTCCGGCACAGGCCGGAGCGAAGGCGGGAACCCTCCCGCGCACGCCCGATGGCACGCCCGACCTGCAGGGCAACTGGTCGAACGCCACCGTGACGCCGCTCGAACGTCCGCCCGGTCAGCCGGCGGTGCTGTCGCCGGCAATCGTCGCGCGCATCGAAAAGGGCGTGCAGGACCGCATCGAAGCGCTGGCGAAGCCGAGCGACCCGAACCGCGAGGCGCCACCCGCCGGCGGCGACGGCTCGACCGGCGCGGCCGGCAACGTCGGCGGCTATAACAACTTCTGGATCGATGCCGGGGAACGGGTGGCGGTCGTGAACGGCGAGTACCGCACCTCGCTCATCGTCGATCCGCCGGATGGCCGCGTGCCGGCGCTCACCGAGGCGGCAAGAGCGCGCCAGGCGGAGCGCGCGAAGCGCAACCAGCAGTTCGGGGAGTACGACAATCCGGAGAACCGGCCGCTCGCGGAACGCTGCATCGCGTCCTTCGGCAGCAACGCCGGGCCGCCGATGCTGCCGAACTACTTCTACAACAACAACTACACGATCGTGCAGACGCGCGATCACGTGATGATCATGACCGAGATGGTGCACGACGCCCGCATCATCCGCATCGGCAAGCACCACACACATCCGCCGGCCTCGGTGCGGCCGTGGTGGGGCGACTCGATCGGCTGGTGGGAAGGTGACACGCTCGTCATCGAGACCACCAACTTCCATCCGCAGCAGCTCTTCCGCGGCGCCTCCGACACGCTCAAGGTCACCGAACGCCTGTCGCGCGTGGATGGCGACACGCTGCTCTACAAGTTCACGATCGACGATCCGCAGACGTTCGCGCGGCCGTGGAGCGGCGAGGTGCCGTTCGAGCAGCTCCCCGAGCTCATCTACGAATACGCCTGCCACGAAGGCAACTACGCGCTCACGAACGTGCTGAGCGGCGAACGCTCGCAGGAAAAGGCGCGCGAGGCGGCGAAGAAGTCGCCGCCCCCGCCCCGGCAGTAAGGTTCAGGAGTCTTGACCATGCGCACCACACTCTTCGTGCTCGCGTCGGCCCTCGTGCTCGCCTCGTCGGTCGCCATCCGCGGCCACCACGCCTTCGGCGCCGAATTCGATCCCAACGCGCCCATCCGCCTGCAGGGCAAGGTCGTGAAGCTCGAATGGGTGAATCCGCACGCCTGGATTCACATCGAGGTCATGAAGGACGGCAAGCCCGAGGTGTGGATGGTCGAAGGCGGCACGCCGAACACGCTGCTGCGCCGCGGCCTGACGCGCGACTCGCTCACCGTGGGCACCGAGCTCATCGTGGACGGCTACCAGACCAAGGACCACTCGCTCAAGCGCGCCAACGGGCGCGATGTGACCTTCACCGACGGCCGCAAGATGTTCATGGGCTCGTCGGGCACGGGCGCGCCGCGCGATGGCCGCGACCCGACCGAAGGCGGCACGAAGAAGCCCGGCGGCCGCTAGCCGCTACGAGAAGCCGATCCAGCGGCCGGCGGCGGCCACGACGAACCACAAAGTGAGCGACGCCACGGCGGTGAGTACCGCCGTGTCGCGCGTGGTGTCTTCGGCTTCGGCCACGCGCTGGCGTATCGCGTAGGTGAAGGCGATCGCGATCGGGAAGGTCACGATCTTCACCCAGAACGCCTGGCTGTAATAACACTTCACCGCTTCCGACAGGAAGAGCGGCACACCCGTCAGCGTCATGACGACGACCGCGGCGGTGAGCCACGGGCGGAGCTGCCGCGCGAGCAGCGCCGCGGGCGTGCCGACGAGGCCGGCGCCGAGCAGCCGCAGGTCCACGAGCAGCACGGCGCCGCCGAGCAACGACAACCCGAGCAGGTGCACCGCCTCGATCACCGGGAACAGCCACACCGACTCGCGCACCACGAGCCCGAGGCCGGTGGACTCGCACCATTCGGCGAAGGCCAGCAGATCCATGGCTACTGCGGCGGCTCCACCGGCGGCACGATGCAGCCGGCGGCCCAGTTGACGAGGGCCGAGTGCGGCTGCAGATCGCAGTCGAACCAGTTGTAGGCCACCATGCGCCCGGTGACGATGACGCCCGTCCACGCCGCGAGCGACACGATCGCCGCCATGCGTGCCGCGCGCGGCGGCCGCGCCGCCGTGTTCCACTCGCCGATGCTGCGGTTGGTGCGGCTGTGGAACCACCAGATGTTCAGGCCGGCCAGCACGAGCAGCAGGAGCTTCAGCCGGAAGAACAGGTTGAAGTAGTAGCGCACGGGATTGGCGTAGAGCAGCAGCCCGCCCGTCAGCGTCATCACCGCGAAGGCCACGCGTGTCCACGGCAGCAGCCGCTCGGTGAACTCGGTGGCCGGCACGCCCTTGAAGGCCACGCCGAGCAGGCGCAGGTCGAGCATCGCGGCGGTGCCGGCAAAGAGCATCAGCGTGAGCACGTGCGCGGATTCGAGGAGCGGCCAGACGTACAGCGACTCCCGGAGCGCGATGCTCGTTGGCAGATCACCGGCCGCCTGGGCCCAGGAGAGCAGCATGGCGCCGAAAGTATATGCTCCGGCCATGCGAAGTGCCGCCCTCATCGCAGCCGTCGCCCTGTCCGCGCCGCTCGCGGCTGCCGCCCAGCCCGCCGCCGCCCCGGCGGCCCCGGTGCGGCCCGTTGGCACGATGAGCGAGCTCATGGTGCACCTCATCCGCCCCGCGTCCGACGCCGTCTTCTACATCACGAGCCGCGCGCCCGCGACCGGCGACGAGTGGGCCACGCTGCAGTCGCAGACGCTGATGCTGGCCGAGTCGGCCACGCTGCTGCTCCTGCCGGCGCACGCCCGCGGCCGCGCGCAGTGGATCGCCGACACCCGCCTGATGCTCGACGCGGGGAAGAAGGCGTTCGAGGCGGCGAAGGCGAAGGACGTGGCGGCGCTCGAGGCGCTGAACGACGCGCTGTATCAGTCGTGCGTCACCTGCCACGAGCACTTCCGCCCCGGCTACGGCAAACGTCCGGGGCGCTGACAGGCGCGCGGCGCGGTCAGGGCGTCGGCGCGGGGGGCGGCGCCGTGGCGCCCTGCACGTACTTGTCGTGGCACGCGGTGCAGACGTCGTAGACCTCGGCGCCCACATCGAACACGGCCTGCGGATTGTGCGACGCGGCAGCGCGAATCGCCTTCTCGCCCACATCCACGAGCGCCCGCGACATCTGCATCCACTCGCCGCCGTCCTTCGCCCGGCTCCCCAGCATCAGCAGGTTGCCCGACTCGGCAATCACGTAGGCGTGATTCACGAGCGCGTCCCAGTCTTCGTTGGTCTCGGGGCGGATGTCGAACGTGCCCGTCTGGTCGATGATCGTGCCGACGCCGTCCCAGTACTCGTCGGCCGCGGGTTCGAGCACCGACACCATCAGCTGCTTCACGTCCGCCACCTGGCGCAGGGGCGGCGGCGTGGGGCCCGCGCAGGCCGACGACACGAGCGCGACGAGCAGCAGGGCAGTCCGTGGGAGGCGCACGCCGGGCATCATACGCCTCACGCCGGTCGCCGGCCAGCAGCAGTATGGCGCGGGTGTAGGATGTGGGCGAGATGGGTGTGCTGCTTGCGCTTTGTGCTCTCGTGCTGGCCCAGCCGGCGGTCGATGCCGACGGACTGACGCCGCTGATGCGGGCCGCCGCCCGCGGTGATGCCGCGCAGGTCACGACCCTGCTGGCCGGCGGCGCCGACGCCAACGCCGCACACGCCGAGGTGCGCGTGACACCACTCATGTTCGCCGCCTACTCGGGCCACGATGCCGTCGTGCAGCTGCTGCTCGACAAGGGCGCGCGTCCGAACCTGAAGGACGCCGCCGGCGCGAGCGCCGCCGACTGGGCGGCGCAGAACGGGCATCAGGCCACCGCCGACCGTCTCACGAAGGCCGGGGCGCAGCTGAACCCGTTCCTGAACATCGGCGTGTTGCCCTTCGCGCTGATGGACAAGGCCGCCGGCAAAGCCCCCTGACACGACCATCCTGCGCAGATGGTTCTGCACGCACATGTGCACGAGTGTCGCCGTCTCGCCGCCGGCCTCGCGCAGGACCAGGTCGCCGCACGTGAACTCGAACGGCATCCACCTGCCTGGACGGTCACTGTGCGCCTGATTCGTTGCGGATTCAACCTTTCCCTGCCGAGACTGGTCCGAGGGGCATGACGTCTTCCGTCCTCGTGGCTGCCGCCCTCGCCGCGGCGATGCTGGCACCGGTGCTCCTGGCGCAGGGGCGCGACGGCGCGTCCGGCGAACGCTCACTGACCCACGAGGGCCGCACCCGCACGTACCTCGTGCACGATTTCGCGCGCGAGACCCCGGCGCCGGTCGTCGTCGTGCTGCACGGCGGCGGCGGCAACGCCGCCAATGCCGTGCGGATGAGCGGGTTCGACCGCGTGGCCGCGCGCGAGGGGTTCATCGCCGTCTACCCGAACGGCACGGCGGGCCGCGCCCGCGGACGTCTGCTCACATGGAACGCCGGCCACTGCTGCGCGGCGGCCATGACGAACCGCGTGGACGATGTGGGCTTCATCGCCGCGATGATCGACGCGCTCGTGGCGTCGGGACGGGCCGACCGCACGCGCGTCTACGTCACCGGCATGTCGAACGGCGGCATGATGGCCCACCGGCTGGCCCGCGAGATCCCCGACCGCATCGCGGCCATCGCGCCGGTCGTCGGCGCCATCTTCGGCGACGAGCCGCCGGCGCGGCTGCCGATGCCGGCCCTCATCATCGTCGGCGCCACCGACACGGTCGTGCCGCCGGGCGGCGGGTCGCTGCAGTTGCGCGCACTGCTCGGGCGGCGCTCTGCCGCCGACCACGACGTGGCGCCGGCCCTCGCGCAGGCCACCTACTGGGCCACGCAGAACGGCTGCGGCGCTCCGGTGACGACCGAGACGGCGCGGGCAGCGACATCGACCTGGTCGACGTGCACGAGTGGCGCGCCGGTGATCTTCCAGCGTGTCGCCGGCAACGGCCACGCCTGGCCGGGCGGCGAGGCCGGGCGCCGCGGCGCGGCCGCGCCCACGCAGGCCTTCAACGCCACCGAGGAGATGTGGGCGTTCTTCCGGACCGCGCGGCGGGTGGCACGCCCCTGAGCGGCGCGCGGCTGGCACGTGGCTTGTGATGCACCGGGGTATCCCGCCGTGCATCGCACGGTGCGCGTCGCTACGCACTGAAAACGTGTAGCGCGGTGCCCACTGTGGGCAGGGACGTCCATCGCACCATTCGGACACCACCCATGGCTGAGCCGCTCCCCTCCCCCTTCGAGCGGGACGTCGCGCCGCTGGCCCGCCGTCTGCGCACGGCCGGCGCCGCCATTGCCGCCGGCGCCGTGCTCGTGCTCGCGGGCACGGCGCTCGACCTCGCCTTTGTCGCGCCGCCGCTCCTCAATCGGGCCCACGCCGCCCTGCTCGACATGAGCGCCATCGAGCCGCGGCTCCTCGCCGCCGGTGTCGCCCTGGGCTTCTCGATGATGCTGGCGCTCGGGTGCTGGCACTGCGCGTCACGGCTCGCCGCCGCGCACCGCGCGCAGGCGATGGCGCTCGCGGAACTGGAAGGCCGGGTGCACGAACGCACGCGCGCGCTCACCGCGTCGAACGACGAGCTGCGCCGGCACGAAGAGACACTGCGCACGGCGGATCGCCGCAAGGACGAGTTCCTCGCCCTGCTCGCGCACGAGCTGCGCAATCCGCTGGCGCCGATCCGCACCGCCGCGCACATCGTCGGCACCGACACGGCCACGCGTGAGCAGCAGCGCCGCGCTGGCGCCATCATCGAGCGCCAGGTGGCGGTGATGCGCCGCCTCATCGACGATCTGCTCGACGTGAGCCGCCTCACGGCCGGCAAGCTGCAGATCCGGCCGACGCGCGTGGCGCTCGCCGACGTCCTCGACCTGGCCGTGGCCACGACGCGCCCGGCCTGCGAGGCATGCGGCCACACGCTCACGATCGCGGTGCCCGAGACGCCGATCTACATCGATGCCGACGCCGCCCGGCTCGCCCAGGCCTTCGGCAACCTGCTGCACAACGCCTGCACGTTCACGCCGCCGCGCGGCCGGATCGTCCTCATCGCCCGCCACGCCGACGACGGCATGGCGGAGGTGTCGGTGCGCGACAGCGGCGTCGGCATCGACCAGGCCTTCCTGCCGCGGCTCTTCGAGAAGTTCGCGCAGGCCGGACCCGATGCGGGAGGTGCGCAGGGCGGGCTGGGGCTCGGACTCTCGCTCGTGCGGGGCATCGTCGCGCTGCACGGCGGCACCGTTACGGCTGCGAGCGACGGCCGTGGTCAGGGCAGCACGTTCATCGTGCGCCTGCCCGCCGCGTCGGCGCCGCTGCCGGCCGCCGCGACGCCCGTGCCCGGCGACGATCGGCCCGAGCCGCTCACCGTCGTGGTCGTCGACGACAACGACGACAACGTCACGATGCTGGCGGCACTGCTCGAACTCGACGGCCACACCGTGCACGCAGCGCGCAGCGGCAGCGAGGCGCTGCGGCTCGCCGGGATGGTGCAACCCGATGTGATGCTCATCGATCTCGGCCTGCCCGACCTCGACGGCGTGAACGTCTGCCGCCGGCTCCGCGCGACGCCGCACGGCCGGGCGATGCGGATCGTGGCGCAGACCGGGTTCGGTCAGGCGCAGGACCGCGAGCGGACGCGCGCCGCTGGCTTCGACGGGCATCTCACGAAGCCGGTGGACGTCGAGGAACTGCGCCGGATGCTGCCGCGCGCGCCAATGCCTCCTGACGCTGGCCGCGGCCGCGTGGCCAGCGTCGCCGTGCCGGCCGTGCGATGACAGAGCGGGTGCCCCGCCCGCGCGACAAGGTGCAGGAGTACCCGGAAGCGGAGCGTCACGGCGAGCGTGCCGCGCCAGACGCTGAAGCCGGTCAGGTCGAGGTCGAAGACGTTGCCGAAGTTCGTCGCCTTCGGTGTCGGCGCCGTGGATCGCCCCTTGCAATCGGGTCGGACATACGAAGTTCAGAAGGAGGTGCGTGATGCGATGGCTCATTCCCGTCGATGTGGTCCTGATGCTCGCGGGTGGAGCCGGCGCGACCGCGGCCTATGTGCAGTCGGCACGGCCGCACGCCGGTGAGAGCGCGAGTACCAACGGCGTCTCCGGTGGCGGCGTGCCGGCGGACCAGGCCAACCGCAGCCACGCCGGAGCGCTCATCCTGGCGCCGCTCGCCGGCCTGGCGATGGCGCTCGGTGTGGGCTGCGTGGGCGTCGGCATGGGCCGCTGGTCGCAGCCGCTGTCGTCGTACCAGCGCCCGGCCAATCCCTGGAACGATCAGCCCGCCGACAAGGGCGGCCCACCCGTGGGCCTCGTGTAGCCACGCGGGCCGCCGCCGCCGGGCGGCGACCGCCTATCAGAGCTGGCGGTCGCGCCTGAGCGGGCGTCGTGGCAGGGCCGGCGCGACGTCGCCGCGCGGACCGCGGGCGGGCAGCAGATCCGCCACGCGGCCGTCGTCCGGCAAGTCGAGGATCACCGCGCGTGTATCGAACGTGACGTAGGCATCCGACTCGGCATGGTCGCCCGGCTGCCGATGTGTGGTCCCGCTGTTACCCATAATGAGTGCCTCGTTCCCCAGATACGCGCATCCGGCGCGCACACGCATGACCACTGCAACGCCCGCGCCAGTGTTTTTGCCCGGGCACCGCCCTTGCAGTTACTGCGTGTGTGCCGAGGTGGACCGCGTTCTCACAACTCCCCGCGCCTGAGCCGCCGCTGCGCGAGGAACTCCTCGACGCGGCGCGCCTGCAGGACTTCGCCCGTCTGCTGGCGACGACGCTGACGGGCGCGCCACGGCCCCGCCGCGCGCCCACGCTCGCGCGTCTTGCCGGCAACGTGCGGCGCATCGACGAGGCGCACCGGCTGCTCGCGGCGGATGCCCGCCGGCACGAGTTCGTCGGGCCGGCCGGCGAGTGGCTGCTCGACAACTACCACCTCGTCGATGCCGAAGTGCGGGCGCTGCGCCGCGACATGCCCCGCCGCTTCTACCGTCGCCTGCCGTTCGTGCGCGACGGACACACCGCCATTGCGCGCGTGGAAGCGCTCGCCCGCGCCTTCATCGCCCACACCGACAGCCGGATCGATCGCGGGCCCATGCTCGGCTACCTGGACGCGTTCCAGACGGTCGCGCCGCTCACACTCGGCGAGCTGTGGGCCTGGCCCAGCATCGTGCGGCTCGTGCTGCTCGAGAACCTGCGGCGGCTGGCCGACGGCGTGCTGGCCGCCCGCGACGCCCGCCGCGCGGCGGATGTGTATCTCGACGCCATCGACGGCCCGGGCGGCTTCTGGCCGCCGGTGTGGCCAGCGCTGGCCGGTGAGACCTTCACCAGCCGGCTGGTGCAGCGGCTGCGCGAGGAAGGGGAATCGCGCGACCCGGTGAGCGCGGCCATCAACGCGCGACTCGAGGCGCAGGGCACGACCCGCGAGGACGTCGTGCGCGACGACCATCAGCATCAGGCGGCGGCGCAGGTGCTCGTGGCCAACGTCATCACGAGCCTGCGTCTCTGCGCCACGATCGACTGGGCGGCGTTCGTCGAAGCCACGAGTGTGGTGGATCAGGTGCTGCGGCGCGACCCGGCCGGCGCCTACGCCGGCATGGACTTCCCGAGCCGCGACGTCCAGCGCAAGGCCATCGAGGCACTCGCGCCCTTCGACGGGCTCGGCCAGCAGCGCGCGGCTCAGGGGGCCGTGGACGCGGCACAGGCGGCGGGCGCCGCCGGCAGCCGCACGGCGCACGTGGGCTATCACCTCGTCGGCCGCGGTCGGCCCGCGCTCGAGCGACGGCTCGGCGTGACGCCGCCGTTCGTCGAGCGCCTCCGCCGGGCCGGCCGGCGCCGGGCCGGCCTCCTCTACGCCGGGGCCATCACGGCCACGACGGGCGCGCTGCTCCTGCTCGTGGTGCAGGCGGCGCTCGCCGGCGGCGCGTCGGTGAGCGGCCGGGTGGTGCTCGGGCTTGCCTTCCTGCTGCCGGCGCTCGAACTCGCCATCGCGCTCGTGAACCGCGTCGTCACCGCCATCGTCGCGCCGCTGCGCCTGCCGCGCATGGACTTCCGCGGCGGCCTGCCGGAGGACGCGCGCACGATGGTCTGCGTGCCGACGCTGCTCACGAGCCTCGACGGCGTGCAGCACCTGCTCGAGCAGATCGAGGTGGCGGCCCTCGCCAATCCCGATCCGTGCCTGCACTTCGCCATCCTCAGCGACTTCGCCGACGCCGTCAGCCGCGAGACACCGGGCGATCAGGCGCTCATCGATGCCGCGGTGAGCGGCGTCGAGATCCTGAATGCCGCCGCCGACGCGCCCGACCGGTTCTTCTTCTTCCACCGCGAGCGGCTCTTCAATCCCGCCGAAGGCGTGTGGATGGGCTGGGAGCGCAAGCGCGGCAAGATCGAGGAGTTCAACCGCCGCCTGCGCGGCGCCCGCGACACCAGCTATGCGGTGGAAGTGGGCGATGTGTCGCGTCTGGCCACGGTGCGCTACTGCCTCACCCTCGACGCCGACACGCGGCTGCCGCGTGATGCGGCACGCACGCTCGTCGGCATCATCGAACACCCGCTGAACCGCCCGCGCATCGCCTCGAGCGCCGGCCGCGTGGTGGAGGGCTACGGCATCCTGCAGCCGCGCGTCAGCGTGGCGATGACGAGCGCCACCAGTTCGCTCTTCGCGCGTCTGTATGCCGGGCACACCGGCGTCGACCCCTACACGACGGCCGTCTCCGACGTGTATCAGGACCTCTTCGGCGAAGGCATCTTCACGGGCAAGGGGCTGTACGACGTCGACACCTTCGCCGCGGTGCTCGACGGCCGCGTGCCCGAGAACGCCGTGCTCTCGCACGACCTCTTCGAGGGCCTGTTCGCGCGCGCCGGCCTCGTGACCGATGTCGAAGTGATCGACGACTATCCGGCCAGCGTGCTCGCGCATGCGCGGCGGCAGCATCGCTGGGTGCGCGGCGACTGGCAGATCCTGCGGTGGGTCTTCCCGCTGGTGCCGACCCGCGGCGGCTTCACACGCAACCGCCTGCCCCTCGGGGCGCGCTGGAAGATCGTGGACAACCTGCGCCGCAGCCTGACGACACCGGCCACGCTCGCGGCGCTGCTCGCCGCGTGGATCGTCGCCCCGGCGCCGCCGCTGCCGTGGACGCTCGCCGCCCTCGCCGCGCCGCTCGCGCCCCTCGTGCTGCGGCTGCTCGGCGGTGGCGCGCGCGTGCTGCGCCTGCGCATGGACAGGGTGGCGATGGCCGCCTTCGTGGGCGACGTCCGCATCGACATCGCCCGCGCGCTCCTCGACGTGACGCTCGTGGCGCAGACCACATGGGCGATGCTGCACGCCATCGGCGTGACGCTGACGCGGATGTGGCTGACGCGCCGGCGCCTGCTCGAGTGGGAGACGGCGGCCACGAGTGCCGCCCGCGCCAGCGGCCGCACCGTCTGGGGCTTCACGTCGGCGATGATCGCCAGCCCCGTGACGGCGGCGCTCAGCCTGCTCGCCGTGGCCGTGACCCGGCCCGCGGCGCTGCCCGCCGCGCTGCCGTTCGTGCTGGCCTGGGTCGCAGCGCCGTTCGTGGCCCATGCGCTCAGCCAGCCGGCCGCCGCCGCGCCGCGCGCGCTCGCCGATGACGACCGCGCGTGGCTGCGCGAGGTCGCCCGTGACACCTGGCGCTACTTCGAGCAGTACTCCACCGCCGAGCATCACGCGCTGCCGCCCGACAACGTGCAGTTCGCGCCCGATGAACGCGTCGCCGCCCGTACCTCGCCCACGAACATCGGCATGGGGCTGCTCTCGACGCTCGCCGCGCACGATCTCGGCTTCATCCACACGCCCGTGCTCGCCGAGCGCCTCGACGCCACGCTCTCGACCGTCGAGCAGCTCGAAAAGGTGCACGGGCACCTGCTCAACTGGTACGACACGCGCACGCTCGTGCCGCTCAGACCCGCCTATGTGTCCACGGTCGACAGCGGCAACCTCGCCGGCGCCCTGCTCACGCTGGCGTCGGGCCTCGACGGCCTCGCCGCCGCGGGTCCCGCCGGTGATGCCGTGTCGGCGCAGCTGAGCGCGCTTGCCGCGCGCGCGCTCCGCATCGTGGACGACACCGACTTCGCGTTCCTCTTCGACACGAAACGTGAACTCTTCGCTGTCGGGTACCGCGTGGCCGACGACGAGAGCCCGGGCCGGCTCGACACGTCGTACTACGACCTGCTGGCGTCGGAATCGCGACTCGCGAGCTTCATCGCGATCGCCCGCGGCGACGTGCCGCAGCGCCACTGGTTCCGGCTCGGGCGTCCGCTCACGGTGCTGCGCGGGCGGCCGGTGCTGCTCTCGTGGAGCGCCACGATGTTCGAGTACCTGATGCCGGCGCTCATCATGCGCGCGTATCCCGAGACGCTGCTCACCGAGTCGTGCCGGGCGGCCGTGCGGCATCAGCGCGACTACGCGGAGACGCAGCACACGCCGTGGGGTATCTCGGAGTCCGCCTACGCGGCCGTGGACCGGCACGACACGTATCAATACCGCGCCTTCGGCGTGCCCGGCCTGGGCTTCTCGCGCGGTCTCTCGGACGATCTCGTCGTGGCGCCGTACGCCACGGCGCTCGCGCTGCCGTTTGCGCCACGCGCCGCGGTCGACAACCTGCGCCGCCTCGAAGCCCTCGGCGCCCGCGGACCGTACGGCTTCTTCGAAGCCATGGACTTCACCGACCGCACACCGCCGCGGGAACACGTGGCCACGCCGCCGCACACGGCCGGCGTGGTCGTGCGCACGTGCATGAGCCATCACCAGGGCATGGCGCTCGTTGCCATCGGCAACGCGCTGCTCGGCGACCTGATGGTGGCCCGCTTCCACCGCCTGCCGCTCGTGCGCGCCACGGATCTGCTGCTGCAGGAGCGTGTGCCACGACCGCCAGCGGCGTCCGTGCGCCCGTCGGATGATGACGCACCGGTGCCGGCGCGTGCGGCCACGGTGCCCGTGCGCCGCTATCGCACGCCGCACACGCCGGCGCCCCACGCCCAGCTCCTCTCGAACGGCCAGTACGTGGTGGCGGTGACCAACGGCGGCGGCGGCGCCTCGGCCTGGCGTGGCCAGGCCGTGACGCGCTGGCGGCGCGATGCCACGTGCGACCCGGCCAGTCAGGCCGTGTTCCTGCGCGACGTCCGCAACGGCGCCTGCTGGTCGGCCGGGTATCAGCCCACCTGCGCCGAACCCGACGACTACGTCGTCACGTTCCATCCAGACAAGGCGACGTTCCTGCGCCGCGACGGCGAGCTCTCGACGCAGCTCGATATCGCCGTGTCGCCGGAGGACGACGTGGAAGTGCGCCGCGTGACGCTGCGCAACCACGGCGCCCGCATGCGCGAGATCGAAGTCACGAGCTACGCCGAGATTGCGCTCGCCGCGAGACGCGACGACCTGGCGCATCCCGCGTTCGGCAAGCTGTTCATCGAAACGGAGTTCTCGGCCGACAACACCGCGATCCTCTGCCGGCGGCGGCCGCGCCACGGCGGTGAGGCGCTGTGGGCCGTGCACGTGCTGAGCTTCGAAGGCCGCGCCTCGGGCCCGGTCGAGTGGGAGACGGATCGCGAGCGGTTCATCGGCCGCGGCCGGTCGCTCGCCACGCCGCAGGCGCTCGACGGCCGCGCGCTCAGCGGCACGACCGGCGTGGTGCTCGATCCGATCTGCAGCCTGCGGCAGCGCGTGCGCGTGCCCCCGGGCGGTCAGGTGCGGCTCAGCGTGTCGACCGGCGTGGCGCCGGACCGTGAGGCGGCGCTGCGGCTCGCCCAGACGTATCACCACCCGAATGCCGCCTCGCGGACGTTCGCGCTCGCCTTCACGCAGGCGCAGAGCCTGCTGCAGCACCTCGGCGTCACGCCGGAAGACGTGCGCGTGTTCGAACGCCTCGCCTCGCCGCTGCACTACGTGGACGAGTCGGTGCGCGCGCCGGCCGCGGCCTTTGCCGACAACACGCTGGGCCAGGCGGGACTGTGGCGCCACGGCATTTCGGGCGACCTGCCGATCGTGCTCGTGCGCATCGGCGACGACGGCGGCGGTCCGGCGCTCGTGCGCCAGGTGCTGCAGGCGCAGGAGTACTACCGGCTCAAGGGCCTCGCCTCGGAAACGGTGATCGTGAACCAGCATCCCGAGTCGTACCTCGACGAGACGCAGGCAGAACTCGCCCGCATCCTCGCGTCGGGCCCCTGGCGCACGTGGCAGGGCCAGCCGGGCGGCGCGTGGCTGCTCCGCCGCGATGCGCTGTCGCACGCCGAGAACGGCGTGCTCGACGCCGTCGCCCGCGTCGTGCTCACGAGCGGCGGCGGCGATCTGCGCGCGCAGCTCGACCCGCCGGAGGCGATCGCCGTGGCCGGCATCCCGGCCGCCTTCGCCGCGCCGCCGCTCGGCGGCACGATCCGCCCGTCCGCACCGCCCGCCGTGGCCACCGCGCCCGATACGCTCGCGGTCGGCCTCGGGCGCTTTGAATGCCGGGGCCGCGAGTTCGTCCTCACGCCACGCGATCGCGGCGACACGCCGGCGCCGTGGTCCAACGTCATCGCCAATCCGCACTTCGGCACGGTGGTGACGACCGGCGGCACGAGTTACACGTGGGCCATCAACAGCCGCGAGAACCGCCTCACGCCCTTCGCCAACGATCCGGTGTGCGATGCGAGCGCGGAACACCTCTACCTGCGCGATGACGACGCCGGCGTGACGTGGACGCCCACGCCGGGCCTCAGCCGGGACCGCCTCGTGGGCCCGGTGGACGTGCGTCACGCGCCCGGCCGCACACGCTTCGCCCGCGTGGCCCACGGCATCGCCTCGACGCTCGAGGTCTTCGTCGACCTCGAGGCGCCGGTGAAGTGTGCGCTGCTGACGCTCACGAACGAGGCGAGCGTGGCGCGGCGGCTGGCCGTGGTGCCCTACTGCCAGTGGGCGCTCGGCCCACCCACCGACGGCCAGCACCTCCACGTGGTGACCCGCTACGACGCCGCGCGCGGCATGGTCACCGCCACCAATCCCTACAATGACGCCTTCGAGGGCCGCGTTGCCTTCCTGGCGGCGTCACACGCGCCACGCGCCGCGACGGGTGACCGAGCGGCGTTCCTCGGGCGGCACGGCTCGCACGACGCGCCGGCCGGGCTCGCGCGCGGCCTGGTGCCGCGCTTCGGCGGCGGTCTCGATCCGTGCGCGGCGCTCGAGATCGGCATCACGCTCAATCCGGGCGAGACGGCGGAACTCGTCATCGTGCTCGGCCAGGGCGACGACCAGGCCCACGCCGACGCGCTGGCGACGCGCTTTGCGCGCGTCGAGGGCGCCGTGGAGGCACGGCGCCGCGTCGACGCGCACTGGGCGGCGCTGCTCGACACGGTGCAGGTGCGCACGCCTGACGATTCGTTCGACACGATGATGAACACGTGGCTGCTGTACCAGACGCTCGCGTGCCGTATCGACGCGCGCACGGGGTACTTCCAGCCGGGCGGCGCCTTCGGCTTCCGCGATCAGATTCAGGACGTGCTGGCACTCTGCCACGCCGCGCCGGCCATCACGCGGGCCCATCTGCTGCGGGCGGCCGGCCGGCAGTTCGTCGAAGGCGACGTGCAGCACTGGTGGCACGAGCCGTCGGGCCGCGGCCTGCGCTCACACTGTTCCGACGACCTGCTGTGGCTGCCCTTCGCCGTGGCCGAGTACGTGCGGCAGACCGGCGACGAGACCCTGTTGCGGGAACAGGTGCCGTTTCTCGTCGGGCCGCCGCTCGCGCCTGAGGCCGTCGAGTCGTACGACCAGCCACAGGTCGGCCCCGACACGGGCACGATGCTCGAACACTGCCGCCGCGCGGTCGACCACGCGCGCCCCCGTGGCCAGCACGGACTGCCGCTCTTCGGTGGCGGCGACTGGAACGACGGCATGAACCTCGTGGGCGCCGGCGGACGCGGCGAGAGCACGTGGCTCGGCTTCTTCCTGTTCGACGTCTACGACCGCGTGGCGTGGATGTGCGAGCGCGGCGGCGACACCGACGCGGCCCTCGCCTACCGGCGCGAGGCGGCGCGTCTCACGCCGGCGCTCGAAGCGGCATGGGACGGCGAGTGGTACCGCCGCGGCTACTACGACGATGGCACCACGCTCGGCTCGGCCCACAACGACGAATGCCGGCTCGACTCGATCGCGCAGTCGTGGGCGGTGCTCTCGGGCGCCGTGCCGATCCGCTTCGCCGAACGGGCCATGGATTCGGTGCGCGCGCACCTGGTCTCGCGCGGCATGCGGACGGTGGCGCTGCTGGCGCCGCCCTTCAATCACTCGGCGCAGGAACCGGGCTACATCAAGGGGTATCCCCCGGGTCTGCGCGAGAACGGCGGCCAGTACACTCACGCCGCCGCGTGGGTGATCATGGCGCTCGCCGGCCTCGGCTCCGGGGATGAGGCGATGGAACTCTTCCATCTCATCAATCCCGTGAACCGTTCGCGCACGGCGGCGGATGTCGGGCAGTACCGGCTGGAGCCTTATGTCGTCGCCGGCGACGTCTACACGCACCCCGCGCATCCGGGGCGTGGCGGCTGGTCGTGGTACACGGGTTCGGCCGGCTGGCTCTACCGCGCCGGCCTCGAGCAGTTGCTCGGGCTGCGGCGCCACGGCGCCACCTTCTCGATCGACCCGTGCGTGCCCTCGGCCTGGCCCACGTACGAGATCGACTGGCGCACCGGCGGCACCACCTGGCGCATCCGCGTGAGGAATCCGCGGCGCACCGGCCGCGGCGTGGCCAGTGCGCGCGTCGACGGGCACGATGTCGACCCGAACCACATTCCGATCAGCGACGACGGCGCGGTGCACGTGGTCGAGATCGTGCTCGGCGGGCGCAGCGCGATGGCGGCGGTGTCGTGAGCGGCGGATTGCCCGACCTGTGGCGCGCGCTGCGCTCGAAGAGCGCGGCGGGGGCCGCGGCCTCGTCGTGGCGTGGAACGTGTCAGCGGCGCGGATGTTCGGCTACAGCGCCGACGAGGCGCTCGGCGCCCATATCTCGCTCATCGTTCCGGAAGACCGCCGGACCGAAGCCGACGCGATCATGCGGCGGCTGCTCGGCCCCACGCTTCGAGCGCGGCTGACGCCGCGGGCCCGCGCCGTGGGTAACCGATGACCGAGAACCGGTAAGGCGTGACACACCGTGTCCGGTTGCCGTACACGACAACGGGCCGGGCCGCGGAGAGCTCCGTGACCCGGCCCGCGTGTGTGACGCCGTGCGGGCGGGCGGTGTGGCCCGGACCGACCGGCCCGCCAGCCTCACACCGGTTTGCGGCCCTGGATGATGCGGATGAGCATCACCGCCACGGCCAGCACGAGCAGCAGGTGGATGAACCCACCGAGCGTGTAGGAGCTCACCATTCCCAGGAGCCACAGGACGACCAGCAGGATCAGGATTGTGTTCAACATCGGTTCCTCCGCGCGACGCGTGATGAGACAGACCGCAGTGCGCTAGGCGGTCGGGTCGACACTGCGCACTTTGCGGGCGGCCGACTGCACCGCCGCGGTGGCGCGCTTCTCGAGCACATCGGCGGCGCTCTCCACCGTCTCGTGCAGGTTCTCGATCTCGACGCCGGCGCGGTCCGCCAGGTCCTGGTACCGCTTCGCGATGGCCGCGCGCAGCGGCTCGACCGACTCGGCGATGTTCGAGCGCAGGGCGGCGCCCGACTTCGGCGCGAAGAGGAGCGCCAGACCGGCGCCGGCGATGGCGCCGGAAATGACGCCGAGCGTGAAGCCCGCAGTGTGATCCCGTTCGGTGCGATACATGGACAGGTCCCTTCTCTGGATGGAGTGTGTGGGCGTCAACGAGCGGCGCGGCGCGCCTGCCACACGTGCAGCAGACGGCGGAGTCCGGCCGCCAGGCCGGCAGCGAGCAGCGCCTTCGGCGCACCAACGGTGGTGGCCACGGCGCGCACAGCGCCGCTGACGTCGTCGATGACCCGGCCGGCGTGCGCGGCAACACCGCCAGCGTCGGCGCTGAAACGCGACACCGACGTCGCCACCGCGCGCACGTGCACGAGGGCTTCGTCGAGGCGCACCTGCAGTGCCGCCGACTCCGCCGTGAACGTCGCCTGCAGGCGGCGCATCGCCAGCCACGAGCCGATGCTCAGGCCCACGCCGACGAGCGCCTGGATGGAGACGGCGACGGCGATCGTGACGAGCGCGGTTTCAGTGAGGGTCTGTGGCATGGCCGGGTTCTCACCCCGGTCAACAGCAGAGTTCGTGCCAGCCCGAAAATGGGTCCGACACTTGCAGTCAGGCAGGTGGCTACCCATTCAGGGGAAGCCGGGTTCCACACACTAAGATGGAGACCGGCGTGCGCGCACCGGGAGGTGGCATGAACGGACGACTCGCAGTCGTGGACGACGACCGCGCCTTCACCGAGTACCTGGCGACATGGCTCGGTTCGCGTGGCCTCACCGTCGAGGTCTTCCAGAGCGGCACCGCCTTCCTCGACAGTCTGCGGGCCGGCGCCACCGTGGACGTCGTGCTGCTCGACGTGCTGATGCCCGATCTGAACGGGCTCGAGACGCTGCGCGCCATCCGCCAGTTCAACGCGGCGACGCAGGTCATCATGCTGTCGGGCCGGCACGCGCCGGCGACGGTGATCGAGGCCGTGCGCCTCGGCGCCGCCGACTACGTGCTCAAGCCCGACGATCCGGACGGCGTCGGGGAAGCGGCGCTCGAAGCCGCCATCAACCACGCGCTCGAACGCGAGGCGCTCGCCTCGGAAGTGGCGCGCCTCGGCGCGCAGATGGCCGAAGATCCGGACGGCGCGCAGCCGTGCTGGAGCGCCGGCCCGGCCATGCAGCGCGTGATGGCGATGGTCGAGCGTGTCGCCGACAGCGACGTCGGCGTGCTGCTGCGCGGCGAAAGCGGTGTCGGCAAGGAATTGATCGCGCGCGAGCTGCACCGCCGCTCGCAGCGCCGCGCCAGGCTGTATGTGAAGGTGAACTGCGCGGCGCTGCCGGCCGACCTGCTCGAAAGCGAGCTCTTCGGCCACGAGCGCGGCGCCTTCACCGGCGCCGGCGCCACCCGTGTGGGGCGCTTCGAGTTCGCGCAGCACGGCACCGTGATGCTCGACGAGATCGGCGAGATGCCGCCGGCGCTCCAGGCCAAGCTGCTGCACGTGCTGCAGGACAGGTCCTTCACACGCCTCGGCAGCAATCGTGTCATCGACGTGGATGTGCGCATCATCTCGGCGACGAACCGTGACCTCGAGGCGATGATGCGCGCCGGCACGTTCCGCGAGGACCTCTACTACCGCCTGCAGGTGATCGAGCTGCGCATCCCGCCGCTGCGCGAGCGGCAGGAAGAGATCGCGCCCCTCGTGGAGTTCTTCCTCTCGAAGTACGCCAGGGTCTACCGGCGGCCGGCCATCCGGCCCTCGCCGGGGCTGCTGCAGGCACTCCGTCAGTACTCGTGGCCAGGTAACATCCGCGAGCTCGAGAACATGATGAAGCGCCTGGTGGTGCTGCAGGAAGAACAGCTCGTGCTGTCGGAGCTCGACCGCCTGCGCGCCTCGTCGGAACCGCGGCCGCACACGGAGCCCGTCACGGCGCCGCCCGTGCTGCCGCTGCCCGCCCCGCCGCCGGCCGTGATGGTCGAGTCCGCCAGTGCGGCCGAGCACACGGTGGATGCCGCGGCCGACACGCCGGCCGCCGCCCCCGAAGTGATCGGCCTCCACGCCGTGGCCAAGGCCGCCGCGCTCAAGGCCGAACGGCAGGCGATCGTCGAAGCGCTGGCGATCTTCCGGTGGAACCGCCGGAAGGTGGCCGAGTACCTCGGCGTGAGCTACAAGACGCTGCTCACGAAGATGAAGGAGTGCGGGATCTCGGAGGCGAGCCCGGCCTCGTGATGCCCTCCACGCCGCTGGCACCGCGTTTGCGACGGCCTCTGCCATGACCGACCTCGATCGTGTGCTCGAGTCGCTCCTGCACGACCTGCGCAGCCCCCTCGGCGTCGCCGGCGGTTATCTGCGCCTGCTGCGCGAGCAACGCCTCGGCAGCGTCGAGGAGAGCGAACGCGCGATCGTCAAGACGCAGGACGCGCTGCGCACCATGACGGCGCTTTGCGGCGAAGCCTCGGCATGGCTGAAGGCGGAGCCGGCCGGGGCGGCCGCCGCGGTGGGCGTGGACACGTTCGTTGCTCAACTGGCGACCGAGTGCGAGCGGCAGAAGGTGCCGCTCGAGGTGCGCGGCGGCGCTACCGGCACGGTGACGCTGACCGCCGCGCCCGATCGCGCCGTGCGCGCCGTCGTCTCGCTGCTGGCGCTCCTCACGCGCGACACCGCCGCGCGCGCGCATCTCGAGGCCGGTGCCGGCGCGCTGCGCGTGGCGGTACTCGCCGCGCAGCCGCGCCCGGGCGATCACGACGGGCCCTTCGACCCGTGGAGTTACCCGGGCCTGGCCCCGGCGCTCGCCTGCCGCACGATCTCGCTGGCCGGTGGACGCTGTCTGCGCGGACCGGGCGCGACCATCGTGCGCGTCGAGTTCGACTTCGCCGGCACGGCAGCCGCGGGCTGACGGCGCACACGCGTTCAGGCACTCGCGGCGCCGGCCAGCCGGCGGATCTCGGCGATGAGATCGTCGGGGTCACAGGGCTTCACGACGACGCTGTCGAAGCCGGCGGCGCGCGCGGCGGCGGGATCGGTGCGTGCATGGCCCGTGACGGCGATGAGCGGAATGTGGCGCGTGCCCGCGTCGGCACGCAGCGCCTGCGCCACCTCGCCGCCGGTGAGTCCCGGCATCTGCAAGTCGAGCACGATGACGTCGGGCCGCGTCCGCTGCGCCTGCTCCAGGCCGGCGGCACCGTTACTCGCCGTGCTCACCGTGAAGCCGGCGGCGCCCAGGAACAGTTCCCATACTTCGAGCGCGTCCGCGTAGTCGTCGACGAGCAGCACGTGCACGAGGCTCCTGTTCTTGCGGCGCGATCGCTGCGCCCTGACGTTCCCAGCATACGCCGGACGCGGGGCCGCGCCCGGGCCGTCGCGTGCGTCCGCCGCCAGCGAACATCGGCCACAATACGCGTGGGCGGTTCGACGCGAACCGCCATTCAGGAGGAAGCGCACCATGAGCCTCATGCTCCACGGCGGTCACGGCAAGAGCCTGTTCGTTGCGCAGAGCAGCATCCGCATCGTGCAGGAACACCTGGCGGAGCGCCGCGACAAGGCCATTCTCATCCGCCACATCTCGGCGGTCGACGTGAAGAAGCCGGGCGCCTTCGACGGCTACATCCAGTTCTCGTTCGCTGGCGGCACGCCGCACGACGCGAGCCGCACCTTCACCGGCGGCGCCTTCGATGCGGCGCGCGACGAGAACTCGGTGACCTTCACCACGCTCGAAGACTACGACGTGGCGCTCAAGATCAAGATGTTCGTGGAGGCGTGGACGCCGCCCACCGGCGCCTGAGCGCCCGTCCCGCGACGGCCGCGCGTCTTGACTTCGGTGCACCGCGGCGGCTACGGTCACGCGCATGTCCGTGCCTACGCTCAACCGACGTGAACTGCTCGCGGCCGCCGGCGCGGGCGCCGCGGCCGCCCTCTTCGACACCCGCGCCGAGGCGCAGCCGGCAGGCGGCGCTGGCGCGGTCGTCTTCACCAACACCACCGTGGTCACGGTGGACGACGTGCAGCACAACGTCGCACTGGCGGTCGTCGATGGCCGCATCGCCGCCATCGGCCCCACGGCCGAGGTGCAGCAGCGTTATCCGCGCGCCGAGGTGTACGACGGGCGCGGCAAGGCGCTGCTCCCCGGCCTCATCAACTGCCACGCGCATCTCGCGCAGACGCTCTCGCGCGGCTTCAACGAAGACTTCGGCTTTCCGAACGCCTACAAGCTGGCCGTGCAGCCCACGAGCCTGGTCTCGCGCGCCGAAGCCACACTCTTCGCCGTGGTCGGCGCGCTCGAGGCCATCCGCACAGGCAGCACGACCGTGGTCGAGAACGTGGGCGGCACGGCGGCCACCGCGGCCGCGCTCGCGAAGACCGGCCTGCGCTGGGTGTTCGCCGAATCGGCCACAGACCGCGAGGGCGGCTCGCCGATGTCGCCCGAGATCCTCGCCCGCGGCGAGGCGCCACGCTTCTCGCCGACGATGCGCGAGGACGGGCTGCAGCGGATCGCCGACCTGCACAGCGCCTGGCACGGCAAGGAGAACGGCCGCATCAGCGTGTTCCCTGCGGCAGCGCTGGCGGAGAACTCGTCGCCGGAACTGCTGAAGGCGGTGCGCGCGTTCGCCGAGACACACGACCTGGGCTACACCATCCATCTCTCGCAGAGCACCGCGGAAGTGGCCTACATGAAGCAGCACCACGGCGTCAGCCCCGTGGGCTTCCTCGCCCGCCACGACTTCCTGTCGTCGCGTCTCTTCGCCGCCCACTGCCGCTACGTGGACGCTGCCGATATCGCGCTGCTCGCGAAGACCGGCACCATCGTGTCGCACCAGGCGGCGATGGCCGCCAACCGCGGCGTGATTCCGCCGATTCCGGCCCTGCGCCTCGCCGGCGTGCCGATCGCGATGGGCACCGACAACAACACGACCGATCTCTTCGAGGTGCTGCGGGTGGCGCTGCTCACCGAACGCATCCGGCGCGACGACGCGTTCCCCGGCGTGCAGCCGCAGCCGGAGGACATCCTGGCCGACGCCACACTCGGCAGCGCGCGGGCCGTGCGTCAGACGGCGACGATCGGCTCGCTCGAGGTGGGCAAGAAGGCCGATATCCTCGTGCTCGACACGCAGCGGATCCACATCGTGCCGGCCGTGCGCATCGTGTCGGCGTGGATCCACAACGGCCAGCCGAACGACATCGAGTCGGTGATGATCGACGGGCGGTTCGTGATGCGCGACCGGAAGATCACGACCGTGGACGAGGCCGCGATCATCGCCGAGGCCGACAAGGTGGGCAAACGCGTGTGGGCGGCGGTCGAGAAGGCCGGCGCCATCACCATCCCGCGGCTACCGCGGCCGAAGTAGCTGAAACGACTACGCCGGCAGCACCACGCCGCGGACCTCGCCGAAGCCGATCGACGCGGCGCCGTCGCGGCGGGCGCGGGCGCGGATGATGACCTCGTCGCCGTCTTCGAGGAACGTGCGCGTGTTGCCCGTGGCGAGCGTGACCGGTGCCTTCCCGCCCTGCGAGATCTCGAGCAGGCTGCCGTAGCCGTCGGGTGTGGGCGCCGAGATGGTGCCTGTGCCGAGCAGATCGCCCGGCCGCAGGTTGCAGCCGTTGCTCGCGTGGTGTGCCACGAGCTGCGCCACCGTCCAGTAGAGATGCCGCGCGCTGCCGATCGACAGCCGATGCGGCGCAAGACTCGCCGCCGCGAGGCACGGCGTCACCAGCAACACTTCGAGTTCGATGTCGAAGGCACCGCTCTGCTGATCGTCGGCATCGAGCAGGTGCGGCAGCGGCGCCGGGTCACCCTGCGGCCGCGGTGACTGCGGCACGCGGAACGGCGCGAGTGCCTCGGGCAGCACGATCCAGGTCGAGATCGACGTGGCGAAGTTCTTGGCGAGGAACGGCCCGAGCGGCTGGTATTCCCACGCCTGGAGGTCGCGCGCCGACCAGTCGTTCAGCAGGCAGAACCCGGCCACGTGCCGATCTGCCTCGCCGATCGGAATCGGCGTGCCGAGCTCGTTGCCGGGGCCGATCCAGATGCCGAGTTCGAGTTCGTAGTCGAGACGGCGCGACGGACCGAAGGTGGGCTCGGCGTCGTTCGGCCCCTTGCGCTGGCCCCGCGGACGCCGCACCGGCGTGCCCGACGGCCGGATCGACGAACTGCGCCCGTGGTAGCCGATCGGCACGTACTTATAGTTCGGCAGGAGCGGCTGATCCGGCCGGAACTGCTTGCCGACGTTCATCGCGTGATGGATGCCGGCGTAGAAGTCCGTGTAGTCGCCGATGTCGGCCGGCAGGTGCAGGCGGCACTCGCGCGCCCGAGGCAGCAGCGGCTCCGCGGCCCCCCGCGCCGGCGCGCCTTCGACGAGCAGCGCGTGCAGCGCGAGGCGCAGCGACTGCCGTGCCTCTGGCCCCGCCGCGAGGAATGCATTGAGGCGCGGCTGCGCCGCCAGCTCCGCGGCGGATGCGGCGTCGCCGTGGAAGAGTCCGGCACGATGCGCCGCCGCCAGGTCGAGCACGCGATCGCCAATCGCGACCGCCCCGCGAGGCAACGTCTCCCCCGGCGGCGTCACGACACCAATCGGCAGGTTCTGCAGCGGGAAGTCCGCGTGGCCATTGGCCGAAGCCACCCAGCTCCGCAGGGCCGGGTCGTGCGTGTGGTCGAGGGGCGTGTGCGCCACGGAGTCGTCCGTTCCTGCCGTCAGGGTTTGCTCACGTCGAAGTGTTTCTTCAACTGCCGGCCATACTTCGCGTAGGTCTCCTGCTTCACGTCGCTCGCGGCTGCCCACGCGGTGACCTTCTGCGGGAAGCGCGTCTCGAACATGAACGCCATCGTGCCTTCGAGCTTC
>JBIKUN010000002.1:0-89267 GCA_044347565.1 Vicinamibacterales bacterium
TGAGCGTCATGGATGTGCCGTTCAACTGGAACGCCAACCTCGACATCCGCACGCTGAAGGTGGGTGTGCTGCAGGCGTCGTTCGACGAACTCACGGAGCCGGCGGCCAAGGCCAATGCCGCGGCGACCCTCGAGGCGCTGAAGGCGCTCGGCGTCAAGGACTTCGCCCCGGTCGACGTGCCCGACGTCACGCTCGAGATGAGCGGCATCGGTGTCGAGTCGGCGGCGTTCTTCGACGAACACGCGCGTGCCGGACGGATGGCCAAGGTGTCGCGCAACCGGGCCCGGCCGACCGGACGTCTCACCTCCGCCGTGGACTTCCTGCAGTCGCAGCGGGCGCGGATGATGATGATGGAGGCGCTCGCGAAGGCGACCGCGCACGTGGACGTCTACGTCGTGGCGTCGAACTCGATCGGCCGCGGGGGGCCGGGGGGGCCGCCCACGCCGCCCGCGCCGGGCACACCGCGTCCGCCGCGCCGTCCGCAGCCGCCGGGCCAGCGGCACTTCCAGCTGGCGAATCTCGCGTGTTATCCGGCCATCAACGTGCCGAACGGCTTTGCCGAGGGCGGCACGCCCACGAGCATCGTCTTCTACGGCCAGCCGTTCCGGGAACTGCCGTTGCTGGCGCTCGCCAGGGCGTATCAGGACCGCGCGCGCTGGCACGAGCGCGTGCCGTCGCTCAGCTGAGACCGCGATGGCGGCCGGCGCGACCCCGGCCGTGCATGCGCTGCGCAAGCACGGCCTGACATTCACGGAACACGAGTACCGCTACGAGCTCAAGGGCGGCACGGCGGTGTCGTCGCGCGAACTCGGGGTGGACGAACATCACGTCGTGAAGACGCTCGTGATGGAGGATGAAACGAAGGCGCCGCTCATCATCCTGATGCACGGCGATCGCGAGGTCTCGACGAAGAATCTGGCGCGGCAGACCGGACGGAAGCTCGTGAAGCCGTGCGCGCCGGAGGTGGCGGAGCGCCATTCCGGCTACCAGGTGGGCGGCACCTCGCCCTTCGGCACGCGCAAGCCGTTTCCGATCTACATCGAGCGCACGATCCTCGACCTCGACCGCATCTACCTCAACGGCGGACGCCGCGGCTTCCTCGTGGGCCTCGACCCGCGCGAGGCCGCCAGTGCGCTCGACGCAACGCCCGTCGATGTCGCCGTCGATTTGTAACGGGGTCTGTCACCACCACCGAATGTCTCCGGGGTCAGACCCCGAAGACAATTCGTGACCGTGACAGACCCCGTTACAATTCACGAGCGGCCACCTTCGCCCAGGTGTCCTTGAGCGACACGGTGCGGTTGAAGACGGGCGTGCCGGGCGCCGTCTCGAGGTCCGCGCAGAAGTAGCCGAGGCGCTCGAACTGCACGCGCGTGCCGGCCGGCGCCGTGCCGAGCATCGGCTCGAGCTTGCAGCCGCGGAGCACGTCGAGGCTCGCCGGGTTCAGCAGGTCGAGGAACGTCTGCCCGGACTTCTCGGCCGCCGATTCCGGGTTCTCCGCCGTGAACAGCCGGTCGTAGAGCCGCACTTCGCCGTTGACCGCATGCGCGGCCGACACCCAGTGCAGCGTGGCCTTCACCTTGCGGCCATCCGGGGCGTCACCGCCGCGTGTGGCCGGGTCGTAGGTGCAGCGCAGTTCCACGATGGCCCCGCTCGCGTCCTTCACCACGTCCTGGCAGGTGATGAGATAGGCGTTGCGCAGGCGCACCTCGCGGCCCGGGGCCAGGCGGAAGAACTTCTTCGGCGGATCTTCCTGGAAGTCGTCCTGCTCGATGTAGAGCTCGCGCGAGAACTCGACATCGCGCGTGCCGGCGGCGGCGTCTTCGGGATTGTTGACGACGGCGAGCGTCTCGACCTGCCCCTCGGGATAGTTCGTGAGCACGATCTTGAGCGGCTTCAGCACGGCCATGGCGCGCGGCGCGCGTTTGTTCAGATCTTCACGCACGCAGTGCTCGAGCAGGCCGATATCGATGACGTTTTCTTTCTTCGCTACGCCGACGCGCGCGCAGAAGTCGCGGATCGAGTCCGGCGTGTAGCCGCGGCGGCGCAGCCCGGAGATCGTCGGCAGGCGCGGATCGTCCCAGCCGTCCACGTGTTTCTGCGCCACGAGCTGCAGCAGCTTGCGCTTGCTCATCACCGTGTAGTTCAGGTTGAGGCGCGCGAACTCGATCTGGCGCGGCGTGTGCGCCGCCCCGCATTCGCGCACGACCCAGTCGTAGAGCGGCCGGTGTGCCTCGTACTCGAGCGTACAGAGCGAGTGGGTGACGCCTTCGTAGGCATCCGACAGCGGATGCGCGTAGTCGTACATCGGGTAGATGCACCACGTGTTGCCCGTGCGGTGATGGTCGGCATGGCGGATGCGGTAGAGCACCGGATCGCGCATGTTGATGTTGGGCGACGCCATGTCGATCTTCGCGCGCAGCACGTGCGTGCCGTCGGCGAACTCGCCCGCCCGCATGCGGCGGAAGAGATCGAGGTTCTCGTCCACGCCGCGCATGCGATACGGCGAGTCGATGCCCGGCTCGGTCAGCGTGCCGCGATGGGCGCGGATGTCGTCGGCCGAGTGCGAGTCCACGTAGGCCTTGCCGCGGCGGATGAGCCCTTCCGCATCCTGGTAGAGGCGCTCGTAGTAGTCGGAGGCGTAGAACTCGCGGCCGGCCCAGTCGAAGCCCAGCCAGTGGACGTCGGCCTTGATCGAGTCCACGTACTCGATGTCTTCCTTGACCGGGTTGGTGTCGTCGAACCGGAGGTTGCAGATGCCGCCGTACTCGGCGGCGACGCCGAAGTCCACGCAGATGGCCTTGGCGTGGCCGATGTGCAGGTAGCCGTTCGGCTCGGGTGGAAAGCGGGTGACGATCGACGCGCCGGCGGCCGCATCGGCGGCCACGATGTCGCGGACGAAGTCCAGGGAGGCGGCTGGCGTCGGGTCGGCGGCGGGGGCCGCCGGGTCGTTCGTGCTCATGTCGCTCCTAGTTTACCGCCCCGGACCCCGCGGCCCGGGCCCGGCGCCCGCGCTGGCCCTATTTCGCGCAGGGCGGACCCGAGAGCGTAGCGAGCACGATGAGCGGATTGCGGCCGCGCCGCGTGAAGCCGTATTCGGTGTTGCGGGGGATGACCGCAAAGCTGCCAGCCGCCACCTGTACGTCACGGCCATCGAGCCGCAGCGTGCCATCGCCGCCCACCACGTAGAGCATGGCTTCGGCGGCCTCGTGCTTCCGGCCGTTCCACGGGTCGCGGACCTGCCACAACCACGACTGGGCGCCGGCGCTGCAGCCGATGAGCGATTCCTTCTGCGGCTCCTTGTTCGAGATGAAGTTCCGCTCGATGTAGTCGAGCAGCGACATCGTGGATGGCTTGCCGGACGGCAGATCGGGCACGAAGGCCGGCGCGGCGGGCTTGGGCGGCTCGGGCGGCGGCGGGGGCGGCGGTGGCGGTGGCGGTGGCGCGGGTGTAAGCGCGGCCTCGGATACCGGCGCCGGCGTGCCGGCGCGCCACACGACCTCCTTCTCGAAGGTGTGGAAGCCCTCTTTCTCGAAGCGCAGGCGGTAGGTGCCGGCACGGATGCCGAGCAGCCGCACCTGGCCCATGGCCGTGGTGACGCCTTCGCGTTCGAGCGGGCCGGTGGCGCTCACCGTCACGTCGGAGAGAGGGGCGCCGGCGGCGTCGGTGACGGTGATCGTCAGCACCGCCGTGGCGGTGGACGGGGCGGCGGGTCGGGGACGAGGCCTCGGCGCGGCGGGGGCCGGCTGCGCCGGTGCAGGCGGCGTCGGCGCCTGTGCGAAGACAGGACCGGCGAGCGCGAGCACGAACGGAACGGCGAGCACGAGTCTCATGGTTGCTATCCTACTCGCGCCCGCTGACCGAGTGACAGTGGGACAGCGGGACAGCGGGCCGTCGTCCCTGTTCCCTGGTCTTCAGTACCGCCAGCTCGTGAGGTCCGCCCCTTTCGGCGCGGTCTTGAGCAGCCGCTCGACGCCCTTCGGGATGTACATCTGGTGATACCGCAGCCGCGAGTAGGCGTTCTCGCGTGTGGGATCGCCGTTCCAGCAGTGTTCGGCCCGATCCCCATAGGCCACCTCGCCGTTGAAGTGCGGGTTCTTCGTGGTGGCGAGGAACTGCTCGGCGAGATACACGGCGTTATTCAGGTAGTAGTTGTCCATGTCGCCGACGTAGAGGTGGAGCTTGCCCTCGAGCTTCTTGCCGAGGCCTTTCTCCCAGTCGCGCTTCAGGATGTGCGTGAGGTCGTAGTTGTCGCGCCAGTACTCCGCCACCTGGCGGTTGATGGCGCCCGAGCCCTTGTCGAAGATGCGCGCCGGGTAGCCGTCCTGACCCACCGGGCTGTAGACCGCTTCCCAGATGTCGAACTGCTGGCCCGACCGCGAGCGCGTGCCGAGCACGAGTTCGAGGCGGTTCGTCTCCCACACCATCGCGTCCACGTGGCCGAGGTAATTGCGATGCCCTGGCCGCGGCGTCTGCTTGAAGGTGTCATCGAGCCAGAAGGCGTTCTTGTCCTTGTAGAGATCGATGGTGGTGAAGGCGCGGAAGTCCACCGGGTCGGGGCAGGCCACATACGCGCCGTTGAAGACCTCCGGGTAGAAGATCTGCGCCGCCATCGCTTCCCAGCCGCCCGTCGAGCCGCCGTACATGAAGCGCGCCCAGCCCTCGCCAAGGCCGCGGTACTTCTTCTCGAGATAGGGAATCAGCTCCTGCACGATGGCATCGCCGTACGGCCCGAGGTTGGCCGAGTTCACCGCGTACGAGTCGTCGTAATACGGGTTGGCGTGCTGGATCTCGATCGCGATCGCGCGCGGGAAGTTCGGCCCCGTCCAGTCCTTGTAGAGCTGATACGCGTATTCCTGCTGGATGCGGTTGTAGCCGGCGAGATTGAAGCGGGTGGAGAAGTCGGGCGCCAGATTCGGATCCGGCGGCGTCTCGCGCCAGCCGGTCATCGTCGGCGCGAAGTGGTTGTGGTAGATGAAGAGCGGGTACTTCGCGTTCGGGTGCGTGTCCCAGCCTTCGGGCACGAGCACGCTCGCGCCGATGAACATCGGCCGCCCCCAGAACTTCGTCAGGAGCTGGCTCTGGATGCGCTCGTGCTTCACGTACTTCGTGTCTTTCGGCGGCGTGATCTCGGGAATGATCTGGTCGAGCGTGATGCTGACCGCGCCGCTCGTCACCGGATCGATCGTGATCTCGCGCGGCGTCGAATAGAGATTGCCCGGCGCCTGGTTCCACTGCTGGCCTTCGCCGCGGTCCATCGGCAACTGCACCGTGTGGCCGTCGCTGCGCCTGAAGGTCTCGTAACGGTGGAAGAGCGCCTGCACGCGGTAGGTGCCGGCGGGAATCTCCGACAGCCGCTGCACGGGGAAGCCGATCGTGGGCCCGGCCACACTCGCTGGCGCGCCGCCAGGCCAGCCCTCAAGATCCAGCCCGAAGATCGGCTGACCCGTGGGCCCGTCGTTCACGTGGAAACGCGGCTCGCCGTCCTTGCGCGTGGAGAGGATGAGCAGCAGGCGTCCGTTGAGCGGCTCTTCGCTGCGCGACGCCGGGTAGCTGATCTCGAAACGCAGGGGCCCGGCGGTGGATGCTGGCTGCGCGCCCACGGTGACGATGGCGGGGCAGGCCAGCACGGCGAGCAGCAGGGCGGCGAGGCGTCGTGACATGGCGCGGAGTGTACCATCCGGCCCCTGACCCTCGCCCGATTCCGTCAGCGGGGGCTGGCGCTCCCTGGCGCCACTGAGCAAACGCAGCAGGAGGCGGACGCGATGTTCAAGACGGGCGGCAAGCTGTTCGCGGCTGGCGCGCGCGACATGTGTGGCGCTCATGGCCTGGTTGGCACTGCCCGATCGGGAGATCGACGCGCTCGTCGCCAGGAGTGATGCGCTCGTCCGGGCGGGCCTGACGAAGAAGGGGCAGGCGACCCTCGGTGTGACTCCGTCGCCACGACCGGGTCGTCGCACCGGCTTGTATAATCCGCAGCAACGAAGTCGTGAAGACCACGATCTACATGGTGAACCTGGCGGAGTTCACGACGGTGAACGAGATCTACGGCGGCTACTTCCCGGCGGGCGGCGTGCCCCTGGCCCGTTCCACCGTGCAGGTGGCGGCCATGCCGCGCGGTGCGCGGATCGAGATCGACTTCGTGGCCGTGCGATAGGAGCAGACGATGCGAATCCTGAAGACGATCGGTGTCCTGGCCCTGGGCGGTGTGCTCGGCGCAGCCGCGACGCTCGCCGCGCAGACGGCGCAGAGCGGCACGCGGCGCGAGCCACAGTTCGAGAACGCACACGTGCGCGCGTGGAAGAGCATCATCATGCCGAAACAGCCGCTCTCGATGCATCGCCACGAACATCCGCGGGCGCTCATCGCGCTCAAGGGCGGCACGGTCGACATCGTGCAGAAGAGCGGCGAGTCGCAGAAGGTGGTCTGGGAATCCGGCAAGGCCTACTGGCTCACCGAAGACAAGCCGGGCACGACACACGCCGACGTCAACAACGGCACCGAGCCGATCGAAGTGATCGTCGTGGAGCTGCAGAAGCACTGAGTCCGCAGGCCACGCCGCGCCGTGGTCCGGGCAGCTCAGTCGAGGCGGACGCGATCGGCCCAGCGGACGTGCGCGGTCGGTGTCGTGCAGAACGACACGCCGCCGATGGCGCCGCACGTCACGCGGCCTTCGCCAGTACGTGTGAGCACGCCGGCGGCAGCGGGCGACACCACATACAGCGTGTCGTCCCGCAGGCGCGCGGCGTCGACCTCGGCATCGAGCGCCCGGCAGTAGCCCTCGCGGGCGCGTTCGTCGCGCCGGGCCACGACGCCGGCGTTGATCGTGAGCCCGTGCTGCGCCGTCAGGGCGATGGCGCCCTCGTAGGGCAGCGGCGGCGCGCCGCACTGCGGCGGCGGCACGAGCACCAGATGCGCGTAGGCGGCGGCCACGTCGTTCCAGCGCGCGTCGGCGAACGGATCGGTCCAGGCGTGGAACGCCGTGTCGTGGGCCACCTGCCGGCGGAACGTGTGAGCGCCGCGCAGGTCCACGAGCTGCAGCACGACCGCCACCGCGAGCAGGGCCGTGCCCGTGTGGCCGCGGCCACGCCGCGCCACCGTCACGACCGCGCTCGTGAGCATCAGATACACGAGCGGCCACACGAACCGTCCTGATGACCTGAAGAGCGCGAGCGGCGCCGTCCACGGTCCGTCGACGTTCAGGAGCGTGCGGCTGCCGAGGGTCACGACCGGGCTCACGGCGAAGGCCGTCATCACGAGGCACGCGGCGATGAGCCACGGCGACCACAGGCGCGCCGCTGGCGGCTCAGCGGCCAGCGCACGCGCGCGTGCGCGCACGGCGAACGCAAGCGCGGCGGCGATCATGAGCAGAATGCCGAGCCCGAGGTACTGGAAGCCCTCATACGCCTGACCGTCCGAGGCGATCGGGAGCGCCGGCAGGAACGACGACCAGTCGCCCGGCGAGACGAGCGCCAGCAGGTTCATCGAGTAGTAGCCGAGCCCGCCGGCCGCGAGCGAACTGCCACCGCTCAGCAGGAACAGGCCCGAGATCCACCAGCCCGTCACCGTGGCCGCGAGCGCCGCGCCCAGGGACGTGAGGCGGCGGGAGACGGGCGTCTGGGAGGGTGTGACTGCGGTGGCGCCAAGCACCGTGAGCACCATCGCCGCCAGATACGGCTGCACCATGCCGGCCGTGAGGCCCAGAGCCGCCCAGCCCAGCGGCCGGAAGCGGGCGGACGGCTCACGCGTGGCGGCGAGCAGCGCCCAGAGAATCAGCCAGTGCGCGCAGAGCGCCGCGTGGCCCACGCGGATGAGCAGCGTCGGCAGCAGCACGAAGAGCGCGGCGCCGAGCGCCTGCACCGGCACGGCGTCGACCCGCCGGGCGATGAGCCGCGCGCCGAGCGCGCCCTGGAGGGCGAAGCTCGCGAGCAGGAACGGGCCGAGGTACTGGAATGGCGTGGGCAGCCAGGCCGCGAAGGGCTTGAGCGCGTAGCCCACGAGCGGAATCGAATCCGTGAGGCCGATGGACGTGCCGAGCGGTGCGTAGTAGCCGTGCACGGCGCCGGGCGGCCAGTGCCACGGCTCGTGGCGGAAGTAGTGCCAGCCGAAATAGTGCGGCACCCAGTCGCCCTTCATGAGCCAGTCGATCGAGATGGGATCGAGGATGCGCGTGCCGGCGATCCATGCGAAGAACGCGGCGCCGATGGCGGCGCCGGCGAGCGGGCCCCACGGGCCGCGAGCGTCGCGTGCGCGGTCGATCGTCACGGCCGTCAGCATATCAGCCGGCGCTTCACGCCGAAGGCGCGCCGCGCGCGTGATAGATTCAAACGCCGTGGCCGTCGACGCACTGCAGCAGGAGTGGGACCCGCGCCTCAAGGCGCTCATCGGCGATGCGAGTCCGCGCGCGAGCGAACGCCTGGCGGCGCTGGCGCTGCGCGCCATCGATCCGGCCGTGCGCCACGCCACCACCACACAGCTCGCGCACCTCACCGCCGCCGATCGCGCCGACGTCGCCACGATGTGCCGCGACCGTCTCACGGCGCTCCTGCGCGCGGTGCAGCGCGGTGAGCGCACGGTGCCGGTGCCCGATCTCGAAGACTTCGCGCGCGTGTCGGCCGACGCGATGTGCCGCGACTACCTGCGCCGCACGCGGCCGGCACTCGCCAGGCTCGCCAACCGCATCCGCCTCGTCGCCACGCGTGGCGTGGGCATCGTCGGCTGGACGACGCCGAAAGGCCAGCCCGTGCTCGGCCTGCCGGCGTGGACCGACCAGCCGCCGCTCGAAGCGCCCTTTCCCTGGCATGGCCGCGTGAAGGACTGGTGGGGCAAGGGCCACGCGGCAGTCGACGGCCCGGCGCTCACCCCCACGGTCGTGCGCGTGCTCGAACTGGCGGGCGCACCGGTGCCTGCCGAGGCCGTGGCCGCGGTGATCTTCGAGGTCACGGGCGGCGCGGACACGGGGCCGCGCGTCGATGCCAGCCCCGAAGGCGACGAGCCGGAGCTCGCCGTGCTCGACGCCGGCGTCGGCCCCGACCATCTGGCCATCGCCCGCCGCTATCTCGAGCGCGCCTGGAAGGAGCTGCTCGCGATGCCGCCGCAGATGCGGGCGTCGCTGCTGCTCAGCCTGCGCGACCACCACGGCTCGGCGCTGCTGCCGGTCTTCCACTGCGCTGGCGTGACGCCGCTCAGGCTCGTGGCCGAGGCGCTCGGGATGAAGCCCGACGAAACCGCCGCTATCTGGGCGCACCTGCCGTGGGACGACAAGGCCATCGGGCGCCGCCTCGGGCTCACCGGCCTGCAGGTGCTGAACGCCCGCACCGTGGCCCGCTCGCGCCTGCTGAAGCACATGGCGCTCAGGGGGCAGTGATGACCGCGGCCGAACATCTGTCGCTCGAACAGGTGCGTGCCTACGTGCGGGGGGCGCTCCATCCCTCCACGCTCGTCGCCACCGACGACCATCTCGAAGCGTGCGCGGCCTGCCGCGCCGCGCTCGCGCGCGAGTCGGATGCGTCGTTCGGGGCCGAGGCGTTCGGCCGGGCGCTCGCGGCGCTTGAGGCGCGGCCCGAGTCGCCGCACGCGAGCTTCGAACAGCTGCGCGGCGCCGTCGACGGCACGCTCTCGTCCATCGATCGGCAGTGGGTGGAAGCGCACGTGCTGCTGTGCGTGATGTGCGCCGAGGAACTGTACGACCTGGAGCGCTTTGCCACGGTGCTGCCGGTGCGGCCGGTGGCCGCGACCTCCGCGGTGGCGGCGGACGCTGCGGAGGCCGTGCCGCCTCCCGTGTCGTCGCACGACGTGCTCCGGCCGGCGCGTCCGCGGCTGCCGCGGCTCGACGAGGGCGACGAACCGCCGGCGCGCTACGGCGAAACGGCGCCGCCCACGCTGCCGCTCTGGATCAAGGTGGCGGCCGGCGCCTCGCTCGTCGCGATCCTGCAGCTGTGGGCCTGCTGAGGCGCGCTCAGGCCAGGCGCGCCCAGCGGTCGGCGCACAACATCACGACGGCGACGAGGCGCACGAGATCGTCGATGTCCACCCACTCGTCGGCGCCGTAGAAGCCGCCGGCGAGCGAGCCCATCCCGAACGACGGCACACCGGCCAGGCGGATCGGGTAGCGGATGTCCCCCGCGAAGTGTGTCGGGTACGAAGCCGGCGCCGTGCCGGTCACGTCGGCAATCGACGTGCGCAGCGCCTGGCAGGCCGGCGATTCCCACGGGACGGCGGCGTGATTCGCGCCGAGGCCATCGCGTTCGAGCGTCACGCTGATGCGCCGATCGCCGCGGCCGCGCGCCGCCGCCACCCGCTCGGCATCGCGGCGGGCCGCCGCCAGGATCTCGCCGAACGACCGGGCATCGTCGAAGAGCACGCGCACGCGGGCCCGCGCCGACGCCGGCACCGAGCCCACGCGATCGCCGGCGCCGAGCTCGCCGACGTTCACCTCGCAGCCCTTGAGCGTGCCGCCGCGCCAGTCGTCGATGATGGCGAGCGCCGCCTGCAGGGCATCGCCGCCCTCGGAGAACGACGCGCTGTCGGGGCTGCCCAGTTCGCGCGCGGTGCCGCGCCAGCCGGTGACCGTGAGGCGCATGTCGAGCACGCCGCGCACGATGTGCTTGATGTCGGCAAAGCCGCGGCCGGTTTCGGCCGGGTGCACGTAGAGCACCTGCGAGAAGTCCTTGAGCCGGGCGAACGTGGGCAGACTGCCGCGGCTGCCGCCACCCTTGCCGTGCAGACTCATCACGATGGGCGCCGGACGGCCCTGCGCCTGCAGGATGGTCGCTGCCACCGCCATTGCCGCCACGCCGCCCTTGTCGTCGGCGGCGCCGAGGCCGTAGAGGCGGCCGTCGCGCACGCGGGCCTCGAGCGGCGGCGTCGTCCAGCCCGCACCCGCACGTTCGGTATCGATGTGCGCGAAGAGTCCGACGCGCGAAGGACGTGCCGCGGCCCGCGCCACGAGGTTCACCGCCGGCGCCGGATACGGCGTGGCCGGCGCCATGTAGTCGGGATGCGACGTGTAGGCGGTGGGGTCGTCGGTGACAAGGTCGCTCCGGTAGCCGCGGGCATCGAGGTAGGCGGCCACGGCGCGCTGCGCCGGCTCCGCGGATTCGCCGAGCGGGCTCGACACCGCGATGAGTTGCGAGAGCAGCGCCACGAGCTCGTCGCGTTTCTCGCGCGCGAGCCGCAGGGCGGCCGGGCCATCGAGGGCGGCGGCGGGGCGGGGCTGTGTGGCGGCGGACGTCGCCGGTGCGAGACCGGCCATGGCGAGCGCGCTGTTGTTGAGGAACTGCCGTCGGTTCATGGACGCAGGATATCGTCGAATCGCCCGCGCAGCCCGTCGACCTTCAGCGGCGGGTCCGGGTCCGGCCGTGACAGGAAGTACTCCGTGATCGGGCGGTCGTCGCTCAGCAGCTCGCCCGGTCCGGCGAACGACGCGAGTTCTCTCGGGCCGGCCACGTAGAGGCGGCGCAGCGTGCGCAGGTCCCAGTCGAACACCTTGCGGAAGGCCGGGTCCTGGCGCCGCGCCTCGAGCGCCGACGCACTGAGGGTGTAGGGCTCGAGCGTGCCCGCCATGAGCGAGTGATCGCCCCACAGTGTCGTCTCGGGGAACACCGAGAGGAACGTGCGCATGATGAGCTTGTAGTCGGCCTCGGTGTCGGACCCGAGCCATTGCAGCACCATGCCCCCGGGGGCCAGCGCCTTGCGGACCAGCTCGAAGTACTGCTGCGAGTAGAGGCTCGTGGCGCCGGCGCGGTTCGGCAGGATGAGATCGGCGGTGATGACGTCGTACTTCTGTGTCGTCGTCAGCAGGTAGTTGCGGCCGTCATCCACGCGCAGGCGCACGTTGGGACGGGTCAGCAGGTCGAAGTTGATGTGCCCGAACCATGCCGCGCCGGCGACGACGTCGGCCGAGAGCTCGACGACATCCACCTGCGCGCCCGGGAACATCGCCGCGGCGCCGGGCGTGGCGCCGCCGCCCATGCCGATGACGAGCACACGCTTCGGGTTGGGGTGCAGCATCATCGGCAGCGCGCCGATGCGGTGGTGCGTCAGGCGCGAGGGCCGCGAGTCGTCGGCCTGGTGCATGCCGTCGAGGTACATGACCTTCGTGCCCTGGCGCTGCTCGTGCACGCTCACCGTCGTCTGCAGGCCCTCGCCGAGCCACAGCACGCGATCGCTGCGGTGCAGGCGGCGGGCGAAGTCGTCGAACGGGTCGATGACGTTCAGGCTGCCCATCACGAACGCCACCGGACCGACGATCGAGAGGAAGCCGGCGACGTTGGGCGCGGTTGGCCACAGCCGGCCCGCGAGGGCCAGGCTCGAGACCAGCGTGACGAACGACACGGCGATGAGCGTGCCGCGGCTGCCGAGCATCGGCAGCAGCAGGAACCCGGCGGCCGCCGACCCGGCGATGGCGCCGCACACGTTCAGCGAGTAGAAGGCCGCCACGCGCTGGCTCGCCCCCTGCGGGGCATCGGCCACGAAGAGCCGCAGGCCGATCGGGAAAGCGGCGCCGAGGAGCAGCGACGTGGGCAGAATCGACAGCAGACTGGTCGTGACGAGCGGCCAGACGTATTCCGGAATAGCGATGAGGCCGAGCGCCGGTCCCACGATCGGCTGCACCTGTTCAACCCATGGCACGAGGTTCAGCGAGAGCAGCGCCACGAGAGCAATCGCGAGCTGAATCGACGCGAGCACGGCCAGCCAGGGACGGGGCCGGCGGAAGAACGGCGCCACGGCGTAGCTGCCGAGCGAGATGCCGCCGAGCACCGCCGCGAGCATGATCGTGAAGGCGTAGGCCGTGGGGCGCAGGTGCAGGGCCAGCACGCGGAACCAGACGATCTCGAGCGCCAGCGACACGAATCCCGACGCGGCGAACGCCCAGAGCACGGTGCGCCGGGTCGCGGCGTCCACGGCATCGCCGCCGGTTGTATCTGGCGTGGCCGCCGTGTCTGACGCCGACACGGCCACGCGGGCGCGCACGACGAGGGCGAGCAGCGCCACCGAGAGGTTGACGGTGGCGGCCAGCCAGGCCGACCGCTGCAGTCCGAGTGACGGCACGAGGACGAAGCCGGCCAGGAGGGCCCCGGCGATGGCGCCGGCCGTGTTCGTGGCGTAGAGCGCGCTCAGGCGCGCGCCCATGCGCGGATCGGCGCCGGTGGCGCTCACGAGCACCGGGAGCGTCGCGCCCATGAGCGACGTGGGCACCACGAGCACGGCGGTCGCGAGCACGAACCGCACCGCCGTGAGGAGCGCCATCGATTCCGGCAGGCGCGGCCCGAGCGCGGCGTAGCTGGCTGTCATCCAGGTGACGAGCGGCGCCGCCAGCAGCGCCGTGGCGCCGACCGCGAGTTCAATGGCCGCGAAGGCCACGAAGGCCTGGCGCACGTCGAGCCGCAGCCGGCCGGCAAGCGCGCTGCCCACCGCGAGGCCGGCCATGAATCCGGCCAGCACCGTGCTCGCGGCATGCACCGTGACGCCGAAGACGAGCGACAGCGACCGCAGCCAGACGACCTGGTAGATGAGGGCGGCGAATCCGGAACCGAAGAAGAGGAGACAGACAACAGGCAGGAGCCACCGGGTGGCGGCGCCACGGGAGGGAACAGACATGGACGATGGGAGAATAGTGGCCGACTCGACGTCGAATTGTCTAGATATTCCCGATGAGAGCCATGGCTATTTTCTTGGCATCATCGGGACGAAGGCCGAGGTGCGGCGTACGTACTCGGCGTAGCCCGGCTTGGTCGACGTGAGGCCCCTTTCGAGCATAGCGACCCCCGACACCTTGAGGAGCAGCCACGTCATGATGCACGGGCTCACGACGGTGGTCCAGCCCGACGGCGTGCCGGCCGCCACGAGGAAGAGCCCCCACCACACGACCGACTCGCCGAAGTAATTCGGATGCCGCGAGTAGCGCCAGAGCCCGACGTCGCAGATGGCGCCCTTCGGCGCGGTCTGCTTGAAGCGGCGGAGCTGCGCGTCGGCCACGGTTTCGAAGAGGAACCCGCCGACGGCGATCGTGAGGCCGGCGAGATCGAACACCGTGGGGAAGGCGGGCGAGGGCGCGAGGGCGGCGCCGATCGGCCACGACACGATCCACGCGATCGTGGCCTGGAGGAAGAACACCTTGACCCAGCTGAACCACCACCACGACGCGCCGTTCTGCTGACGCCATAGCGCGTAGCGCGGGTCTTCGCCGTGCCCCACGTTGCGCCGGCCGATGTGCCAGGCCAGACGCAGCGCCCACGCCGTCACCACCGCCAGCACGGCGAGGGCACGCGGCCCGACCTCGGGCCGGGCCGCGGCGTAGACCGCGCCGGCGAGCACGAACGCCGGCCCCCACCACATGTCCACGATGCTGGCATTGCGGAGCGGCAGCGAGACGAGCCACAGCACCGTGAAGGCGCCGACGAGCGCCAGCCACGCCAGCGTGGCGCCAGGCACGAGGGCGCCGGGAGAGGGAGTCAGCAGGTCCACCCCAGAATCGACGCTCCCTGCGTCAGCAGCGGTTCAGCTGCCCCAGCGCGACGTCAGGTAGGCGACGAGCGCCGGCTTTTCCTCCGCCGACACCTTCGCGCCCCAGCGCACCATCTTGTCCACTTCACGGCCCCAGCCGGCGGCCGAGAGGCGCTGCTGCTCGGAAAGGTCGTCGTCGTGGCACATCCGGCAGGCTTCCTTGAACACCGCCTCACCCGCGGCGACCGCTGCCGCATCGTGCGACACGGCGGGCCGCACGCCGAACTGGCGCGTGAGGTAGCCGACGAGTGCGCGCCGCTCGTCGGCGGTGAGTGTGGCGCCCCAGCGTTCCATCTTTGCCACCTCGCGGTCCCACCCGGCGGGCGAGAGCCGCTGCGACACGATGAGATCCGCTTCGTGACAGCCGATGCACTTGGCCTGCGCCACCTCGACGCCGGCACTCGCCGGCAGCCCCGGGCTCTGCGCATGCAGCGCCGCGGTGCCGTGCAGCAGGCCGGCGGCGATCGCCGACACGACCGCGAGTGCGCGGACCGTCACGCCTTCACCTCGATGCGGATGGTGTCGGGTGCGTTCCACAGATAGCCCGAGGGATTCCACTGCGGCACGACCGGCTGCGCCTGACCCTTCGCGTCCGTCGCGCGCGAGAGGATGGTGCGCGTCTCGGGCGTCTTCGCCGTGAACGTGAACTCGAAGCGCCGCCACGCATACGGCACGGCCGCGCCCACGAGGCGCGCCGGCTGCCACGTGGCGCCGTTGTCGACCGACACGTCGACCTTCGCGATGGCCGTCTCGCCGGCCCACGCAAAACCGCCCACGGTAATCGCGCCGGGCGCCACGGTGGCGCCGTCGAGCGGTGTCGTGATGAGCGACTTCACGACCAGGCCCGTGAGCGGCGCCATGTCCTTCGCGTCCACCGCCGCCCCGGGCGCGACACGCTTCGTGGGATAGCGATAACCGGTCGCCACCCAGAAGCCGTCGTGTTCCTTCGTGGCCACGGTGATCTTGTTCAGCCACTTGATGGCGTAGGCCCCCTCCCACCCCGGCACGACGAGGCGCAGCGGCGCGCCGTGCGCGGCGGGAATCGGCTGGTCGTTCATCGCCCAGGCGATGATCGTGTCGGCGTGGATGGCCTTCGCCATCGGCACCTGCCGCACGAACGGCGGCTGCGTGCCGAGCGGACGGTCGGCGCCGGCCACATAGAGGTGCGTGGCACCGGGCTTGAGGCCGGCCTGCTTCAGCACGTCGGCCACGCGCACGCCCGTCCATTTCGCGGTGCCGACGGCCCCCTTCTTCCACTGAATGCCGGCCACCGGCGGATCGAAGAAGGCGCGGCCGTTGCCGGCACACTCGAGCGTGACGGTGACCGAGGCCTGCGGCAGGCGCTTCAGATCGGCCACGGTGAGCGTGGCGGGTGTCGAGACTTCGCCGTCGATCGCGAGCGTCCAGCCGGCCTCGGCCGTGTTTGCCGGCACGGGCATGTGACAGCGCACGTAGAACGCATCCACCGGCGTGAGCAGGTGGTCGAGCAGGGCGACCGGCGTTTCGTAGTCGGGCGGCCGCGTCGAGAGCGCCCGGAGCTGCGGATGTTTGCCGGCGAGGGCCTGGGCGGAGAGATCCGCCGGCCACAGCGCGGCTACCGCCGCGCCGGCGCCGAGCTCAGCTGCAAGCATGAGGACCTCGCGGCGCGAGAGCGAGAGACGGTCGATGCGTGACATGCCGGGATTATAGGTCCGGACCGGGCGCTACTGGCGCACGCGCGGGTAGCTGCCGGTGGCGGCCCGGAGGAGCTTCACGAAGACGTCGGTGTTGTCGTAGACACCGGTGAACTGCCAGGCCCCTGGCCCGTCGGCCGACAGCGGCACGTCGCTCGCCGTATGGCCCGCGATATCCACCGGATTGGCGCGGGTGTCGTCGGGGCAGCCGTCGGCCGCGAGGCACCCCGTGGCGTTGTTCTCGATGGCGCCGGAGACGAGGAAGCCGGGATACGCCTTGCGGTCCACGCCGAGGTTGTCGGTCTGGCCCGACGGGCCGTCGCGGCGCGGGTTGGCCACGGCGATGCGGCTGGCCGGGTCGGTGATCGTGGCCTTCTGCGCCAGGCGGTTCGAGAGCCAGTTCTCGTAGCGATCGGGGCCGGCGGCAAAACCGAGGAGCAGCTTGCGCGAGGGATCGGGATCGGTCGGGAAGCCCTTGGCGTCCACGGTGTAGTTGGTGAAGAAGTTGAGCGTCTGCGCCGGGATGAAGCGGAAGGTGGCGGCGTAGTCGCGCACCGACTTGCCGATGGCCGCGGGCGCGTAGCGTTCGTTGCCCACGCCGATGATACCCAGGCCGCCGCTCTCGTGGTCCGCCGTGACGATGACGAGCGTGTCGTTGGCCGGGTCCGCGTCCGTGTTGGTGCCGCGCGCGAACTCGAGCGCCACCTTCACGGCATTGTCGAATTCGATCGTGTCCCAGATGGTGCGGTCGGCGTCGGATTCGTGCGCCTGCTTGTCGATCGAGGCGCCCTCGACCATCAGGTAGAAGCCGCGCGGCGAGTGCGCGCTGAGCGACTTGAGCGCGAGCGATGTCATGTCGTCGAGCATCGGCTGGTCGCGCAGGTCCTTGTTCGCCTCGAGCGCGAGCTCGTCGCTGTAGCGGCCGGCGCCGACCTTGTCGAAGGCCACCGACATGTGGCGCGGGTGGAAGAGCCCGAGCAGGGCCTTCGGGGCGGGCCCCGCGAGCTTCGCCGTGACGTCGGCGCGCGTGCGCAGCACGTCATAACCCTCGGCCGCGTAGGCGGCCACGAGATCGCGCGAGTCCTTGCGCGTGCCGCCCTGGCTCGCCGGCGAGAAGTAGGTGGCGCCGCCGCCCATGAGCACCGTGACGCCGTTCGTGGCGCGTTCGTCGAAGAGCCGCGCCGCGATGTCGTAGTAGGCGTCGCGGAAGGAGGTGTGCACGGCGTTACCGGCCGGTGTCGCGTCGATGACCGAGGCGGTCGTCACGAGGCCGACGTTGAAGCCGCGGCCGCGTGTGCGCCGCAGCATCTCGCCGATGTACTCGACGCGCGGGTTGTCGAAGTGATCGGGTGTGTTGTCGGGATAGACGCCGACGTGATTGTTATTGGCCTTGTGGCCGGTGGAGTAGGACGACATGCCCGGCGCCGAATCGGTGACCGTGGCGTTCAATGACGAGGTCATGACGAGGCCGGTCACGCCGAGGGTGTCCATGGCGAGCGGACCGTTGGTCTTGCCGTAGGTCTGGCCGCGCGAGACGATCCGCGCCGCCGTGCGGTGCTGGATGCCCATGCCATCACCCACGAGCATGATGATGTTCCGCGCCGGCCGTGTGCCGGCGCGCGGCGTCTGCCACGCCGCCACGTCGTAGCTGGCGGTGAGCGTCGCGCCGTCGTTCGTGCGCACCACCACCTCGTGCCGGCCCGGCGTGGTGAAGCGCTGATCGCGCACGAGGAAGTTGGAGCTCGTGGCGCCGGCCGGCGCCGTGGCGCGGGCGCTGGCATCGGGCGCCGTGCCGGTGCCGCCCACGCCGAGTTCGCCGTTCAGGCCGGGCGCGAGCACGTTGCGGGTGGTGATGTCGCGGCCATCGAGCGTCACACTCAGCCCGCGCGGCGCCGTGCCGTCACCCTCCGCTTCCACCCGCAGATCGAACCGCTGGCCAACGGCCATCGTCGCGCCCGAGGGCGGCATGATCCGCAGCCGCGTCGCGGCGAAGACGGGGCCTGTCACGGCCGGCAGGAACGAGCTCAGCACCAGGGCGGAGACGGCGAACACGCGCATCCGGCGATGCTAGCACGCGGGTCCGCGGCGGCCGTGTCACGTCGGCGTGACATCGGTCACGCTTCGAGCTGGTCGAGCAGCGGACGCCAGCGGCGCCGCGAGACTTCCACCGTCGTGCCGTTCACGAGCACGAGCTGCCCGGTGCCGTCGGTGTGCGGCTTGGCCTCGCGCACGGCGTCGAGATGCACGACCACCGAGCGCGAGATCTGGAAGAAGCGGGCGCCGTCGAGCCGCCGCAGGAGCTGCGCCAGCGTGGGCTGCATCAGCAGTTGTTCGGTGGCGGTGTGCAGGCGCGTCTGACCGTCGTCGAAGCTGAAGGCGATGACCTCCGCCACCGGCACCACGAGGTAGCGGGCGCCGCGGCGGGCGAGGAACCGTGTGGGCGGCCCGCCGGGGAGCGGCGCCTCGGTGTTGCTGGCCTCGTCGTCGGCGCCGTCGTCTCCCGACGGTTCGGCGGCCGGGGCAGGGGCGGGCGCGACGGGCGGCACGACGGGCCGCGTCACCCGCGCGATCGCGGCATCAAGCCTGGCGCGCGTCACGGGTTTCAGCAGGTAGTCCACGGCCTGCAGTTCGAAGGCGTCCACGGCGTGCTGGTCGAACGCGGTGCAGAAGATGATGGCCGGCCGCGGCTGGCCAAGCGACGCCGCGACTTCGAGGCCGCTGCAGCCCGGCATCTGGATGTCGAGGAAGACCACGTCGGGCGCGAGCGCCTGAATGCGCTCCACCGCCTGCACGCCGTCTTCGGCTTCGCCGACGATGGTGAGGTCCGTGCGCTCCGAGAGGAGCTGGCGCAGGCGCGCTCTGGCCGGCGCTTCGTCGTCCACGAGCAGGGCGGTCAGGGTCATGCCGTTCTCCGCAGGACGAACACGGTCACGTCGTCCTGTGTCTGATCGCATCCGCGATGGTCGCACACCGCGGCGACGATGGCCGCGGCGAGCACCTCGCAGTCGCCGCCGTGCCGGGCCACGAGCGTGGGGATGTGCGTGAGGTCCCAGTCGGTGCCAGCCACATCGCGCGCTTCGGTCACGCCGTCGCTCACGACGACGAGCGTGTCGCCCGGCGCCAGCACGTGCCCGGCGTCGGCGAACACCGGCGCGTCGAGCAACCCCACGGCCGGCGCGGTCACGTCGAGGCCCACGGTCGGCGCGCCGTCCGGCCCGATGACGAGCGGGGCGGGATGGCCCGCGTTCACGTAGCGCACGGCGCCGCTTGCCGGATCGAGCAGCGCGTGCACGAGGGTCGCGTAGCGCGAGCCTTCCGTAGAGGCGAGGATGTCGCGATTGAGCGCCGTCATCATCTCCGTCGCCGTGAGGTCGCGCTGCCGCATCGCCGCCTGCCAGCGCGCCTGCACGCTCGAGGCGATGAGCCCGGCCGCCATGCCCTTGCCGGAGACGTCGCCGAGCACGAAGGCGAGCCGGCCTTCCACGATCGTCGCGTCGTAGAAGTCGCCGCCCACGGCGCGGGCCGGCAGCGTGCGGGCGGCCATCGTGTAGCCGGGCACGTCGGGCAGCGAGCGCGGCAGCAGATGCGCCTGGGCGCGCGCCGCCGCCGTCCATTCACGTTCAGTGTCGCGGCGGGCGGCGAGCTTCGCGCGCAGGCGGTCGAGCGTCTGCGCCAGACGCTGGCGGTTCACCGGCTTCAGCAGGTAATCGGCCGGGTCGTACTGGAAGGCGTCTACCGCGAACCGTTCGTAGGCGGTGGCGAAGACGACGAACGGGCGCGGCTCCGGCAGCGAGGCCGCGAGCTCCGTGCCGCGTTCGGCCGGCATCTCGATGTCGAGGAACACGACGTCGGGCGCCACCTGCGCGATGACCGCGCGCGCCTCGTCCGCATTGGCCGCCTGGCCCACCACGGTCACGCCGCCCGCTTCGACGAGCAGCGCCGTGAGACGCGCCCGCGCCGGCGCTTCGTCGTCCACCAGCACGACGCGCATCATGCCGTGGCCGCGGCGACGGGACGCTGGTCGGCGCCGACGAACGGCATGTCGATGCGCGCGATGGTGACGTGCCGCAGCGGATCGCGCGTGAGGGTGAAGGTGGCGGCCTCGCCGAAGTGGCCGCGCAGGCGGTCGCGTACGCTGCGCAGGCCGAACTGCTCACCGGCGCGGCGGGCGAAGGCGGCGCGTTCGGGCGTCTGCTCGAGGCCAGGGCCGTTGTCGCAGATGTCGATCGTGAGCCGGTCGCCGGCCGCCGTCGCCATGACGTCCAGCGTGCCGTGGCCGCGCACCTGCGCGATGCCGTGTTTCACGGCGTTCTCGACCAGCGTGTGCACGAGCATCGCCGGCACGTGGGCGCGGCGGGCGGCGGCATCCGCCTCGATCGTGTAACGCAGGCGGGCGCCGAAGCGCGCCTCCTCGACGTCGAGGTACGCGGCGGCGAACGCCAGTTCCTGGTCGAGCGGCGCCCACTCGCTGTCGGACCGGCGCAGCGTGTGGCGGAACACCTCCGAGAGCTGCTCGACGGCGCGGTCGGCGCGTACCGGATCGCTGTGGATGAGTGAGGCCACCGTGTTGAGCGCGTTGAAGAGGAAGTGCGGATTGATCTGCGCCCGCAGCGCCTTCAGTTCCGACTGGCTCGACTGCAGGCGCAGCTCCTGCGCCAGCAGGTCCTGCTCCTGGCGCCGCTGCTGCAGGCGCACGTTCTCGACCAGGTAGGTGATGACCGTGCCGAGCGAACGCAGCAGCGTGAGATCTTCGCTGAGCAGCACGCGCTCGCCATGCACGACCGGCACGATCACCCACAGGCTCGGGTCGGCGGCGCTGCCGTCGATCTTGAAGGCGGTGCGGACGTTGACCGGCGGATCGTCCACGGTGCTCAGGCGCACGGTCACGCCGAGCACCTCCTTGAGGCTGGCTTCTGACAATGCGATGAGGCTCGCTTCGTCCGTGGCGGTCTGCAGTGACGCGAGCACCGTGGTGACGGCGCTCACGGGCGTGTAGTGACGGCCGAACCAGGCGCGATCGAGCTGCTGGCTGAGCCAGCGCGACAGGCGCGGCGCCACCATCATGAGCGGCACGGCGGCGAGCGCGAAGAGCCACGGCCGCGCCCCATCGCGCGGCAGCACGTCGAGGAGCGGCAGCACCACGACGTAGAACCCGCCGAGGGCGAGCAGCGTCGCCAGCAGCATCGCGCCGCGCTTCACGAGCAGGTCGTAGAACTCGAAGCGGTTCTCGTAGTAGGTCGTGGCCGAGAAGAAGAGCAGCGGCGTGACGCTCATGAGCTTGCCGAGCATGCCGAAGGAGAACGTCGACTCTGACGCGAGCACCGGCACGAAGTTCATGAGCGCCAGCACGAAGAACAGCCCGTTCAGCACCCGGCGCAGCTTGTCGCCCTCCGGCGTCCGGGCGCCGCGCGGATTGCGGTGCAGCACGACGCCCGAAAAGATGCCCGAAATCGTGAAGAGCATGGCGATCGTGAACCCCACGGTGAAGTCGGCATTCGGCAGGCGCCAGATCCGCACCGCGGCCCCGACGGCGACGAGGCCGGCGGCGGCGGCCAGCACGTAGCCGGCCCCCAGGGCGCGGGTGGCCCACGTGCGCGAGGGCTCGGGCCATTCGCTCACGTGCGCCTCGCGCCGCGTGGTGTGCATGATGAGCGGCGGGAAGCCGAACACCAGCGCGAGCTGCAGCAGGTCGAGCCAGCTCCGGCGGCTGGGCCCGGTGGCCATGTCGATGAACTGATCGAGGGCCAGCACGATGAACCACACGGCCGACCAGGCGAAGAGGGCCACGCCCGACGGATCGAGCCGTCCCGTGGAGCTGCCGCCATGGGTGTGGTGCGGCGCCCACACGGGCGCCGCCTGGCGCACCGAGAGGGTGAGGGCGGAGCCGTACGCGAAGGCGCCCAGCACGTAGACGAGCAGGAACGCGATGTCGATGGCGGTGGACATGGCCGGCATCAGGAGCATACGACGCCGGGGAGGCTGGCGGGGCGAAGCAGCTGGCCGGACGGTGGTGACGGAGCGTCGACCGGCGGGGCGGCGTCACCGAGCGGACGCGCCAGGAGCCCGAGTCCGTGAGGCACAATGCGGGCGTGCCGCCGCTGACACGGTTCGCCCCCGCGCCCACGGGCTACCTGCATCTGGGCCACGTGGTGAACGCGCTGCACGTCTGGGGCCTGGCCCGCGCGCGCGGCGGACGAGTGCTGCTGCGCATCGAAGACCACGACCGCCAGCGCTGCCGGCCGGAATACGAAGCGGCGCTGCTCGACGACCTCGACTGGCTCGGCGTCGTGCCGGACGTCTTCCCCACGGGGGCCTTCCGCGCCGGACGCTGCGACGGGCGACAGTCAGACCGTCACGCGCACTACGCCCGCGCCGCCGAGACACTCGCCGCCCGCGGCCTCGTCTACGCCTGCGCCTGCACGCGGCGCGAGATCGAAGAGGCCACGTCGGCTGCGCCGCACGCAGGCGAGCTCCGCTACCCGGGCACGTGCCGGCATCGCGGCCTGCCGCTCGCGGACGGCGTCGGCTGGCGCCTCGTGCTGCCCGACGACACCATCACGTTCGACGACCTCGCACACGGCCCGACCACGCAGACGCCGGCAGCGCAGTGCGGCGATCTGCTCGTGCGCGACCGGCTCGGCAACTGGACGTATCAGCTCGCGGTGGTCGTCGATGATCTGCTGCACGGCATCGACCTCGTCGTGCGCGGCGACGACCTGTTCGCCTCCACCGGGCGCCAGGTCCTGCTCGCGCGGCTGCTCGGCCGCGAGTCGCCGCCGGCGTTCTTCCATCACAGCCTCGTGATGCAGACGCCCACACAGAAGCTGAGCAAGTCGGATGGCGCCCGCGGCGTCCGCGACCTGCGTGCCGCCGGCTGGACGCCGGCGCGGGTGCTCGGCCACGCCGCCCACCTGGGCGGCCTGATGCCCGCACCGCGTGATCTCACGACCGCGGACGTGCCGGCTCTCTTCGCGCGCTGACTCGCGCGGCCCCCACGCCGATGGCGGCTACCGCGCCGCATGGGCCGGAGTATCGCCGCGCATCCCGCGACCGGGACAGACGCGGTGACAACTCGTGACCGTGACAGACCCGTCTACAATTGGGCGCTGTGACCCTTGCGATCTCGCCCGCCACGTGGCGCCTGCCGCTCTTCCGGCGGACGACACCCGCAAGCAGAGATGCCGGCGAGCGTCTCGGCGTCATCGTGAAGGACGTGGAGTCGCCGCAGGGGCCGGCCGTGCTCACCGTGCGCCGCACGGCGAAAGACGATGTCCAGGACCGGCAGGTCTACCTCAGCCTCGACGGCGAGGAGTGGGGCACGATCGTCTACGGCACGGAGATTTCGCGCGAGATTGCACCCGGCCGCCATACCCTCAAAGCCAACAACACGCTCGTCCGCAAGTCGGTGGTCTTCGACGTCAGACCCGGCGAGCACGTACGCTACCAGTGCATCAACAAGGCGCACTGGACGGCCATGATGTTCATGGCGTTCCTGGGCGCGGCGTTTCTCACCGTACGGCTCGAGCGTCTGCCGGCCGACCGCTCGTGATACGTACTGACGAGAAGCGTAACGCGGGTGTGCCGAAACGAGGCACGATGACCGGGCTCGACGCGCCAGCTGCACGCGGAACAGCCAGCCGCACAGTCACTTAGGCGGAGGCTCCCGCAGCTGGCCCGGTCCTTGCTCTACGACCGGTATGCATGCCTTTCACCGTGCCGAACGCGGCTTCTCGCTCATCGAGATGCTCGTGATCGTCGGCATCATCGGGGTGCTCGCGGCAGTCGCCATCCCGGTCACGACCGGCCAGATCCACCGCGCCCGGGCCGACAGCGGCTCCGAAGTCGCCATCCGGGCCATCGCCAACGCCCGCGCCCGGGCCATCGCGGAGCGCCGCAACGTCGAACTCACGCTCTCGCTGCCCAATCGCGTGCAGCTGACCAGGCAGGACGTCAACGCCTCTGGCGTGACGACCGGCACGACCATCGTCGGCGACTGGAACCTCGAGGGTGGTCAGGAGTTCCTGCGCTTCGCAGGACAAGGCGACACACCGGACCTCTTCGGTGGCTCCGGGGTAATCAACTACGGCGGCATACCGCCGGTGATGTTCACGAGCGATGGCAGCCTGGTTGATTCAGCCGGCGACGTCGTCAACGCCACGGTATTCCTCGGAGTCGAACATCAGCCATCCACGGCGCGCGCCGTGACCATCCTCGGCGTGTCGGGGCTGATGCGGACCTACAAGTGGAGCGGGACGCAATGGCAATGATGACGCCACGTCGACGCGACGTCGCCGGCACCGCCGCCGGCTTCTCGCTCATCGAGCTCATGGTGTCGATGGGCATCCTCACCGTGGGCGTGCTCTCGCTTGCCGGAGCCCTGACCGCCGGTGTGCGTGCCATCTCCGGCTCGTCGGCGCGCCTCATCGCGCGCGAGAAGGCGCGCGAGGCCATCGAGAGCGTCCATGCCGCCCGCGATACCGGCCAGCTCTCGTGGAACAACATCCGCAACGTGCCCGATGGCGGCATCTTCCTCTCGGGTCCGCAGCCGCTCCGTCAGGCGGGCGCCGATGGCATCGTCAACACGGCCGACGACACGTCCGCGCAGTACGAGACACAGCGCTCGCCGGGCGCCGACGGCATCCTCGGCAACGGCGACGACGTGATCGCCTCGCTGGGCGACTCGTTCACACGCGAGATCACGATCGAGTCGCTGCCGGGTTCCGGCGGCCAGCCGAATCCCAGCCTGCGACAGATCACCGTGAGCATTCATTACCTGGTGGAAGGCACGTGGCGGAACTATCAGATCCGCACCTACATCTCGTCGTTCTCCTAGGATCCGACATGACTCGCTCACACGACACCGCGCGCGGCTCCGATGCCGGCTACACCCTCATCGAGCTGCTGATCTCGATGGGCATCTTCGGCGTGGTGATGGCCGCCACGATGGGCGGCCTCGTCAGCGCCACCAGGGCGAACGAGGCGGTGCTGAACGTGTCGACGATGAACACGTCGGTCCGTGCCGGCATGGACCTGATGATCCGCGACATGCTGCAGGTCGGTTCGGGCCTGCCGCCCGGGCACGTGATCGAGATTCCCAACGGCACCGGCTCGTCGCCGATCCGGCAGCCGGGCCCTCCGGGCACGACCTGGACGCGGCCGGCCGGTAGCGTCAACCTCCCGGCTGTGCTGCCGACGCCGGGCGGCGGACCGACGGTCAACGGTGTTCCCACGGACGTGCTCAGCGTGATGATGGCCGACAACTCGTTCGTGGACATCTCGCTGACCGCCATCACCGGCACGACGGTGACAATCGCGGCCGGGCCGACGCTCGACAGCGGCCCCGACAGGGTGTCGGCCGGTCAGTTGATGATGGTCACGAAGGGTTCGACGACGACGCTCGTGCAGGTCACATCGGTCGATCTCGCCGCCCGCAAGCTCACGTTCGCCGCCGGCGACTCGCTCAACCTCAACCAGCCGTCGGCCGCCAACGGCACCCTGAACGATCTGAACAACACGCCGCCGGCCAATACGCCGGCGCTCACGCGCATCTCGCGCGTCCGGATGGTCACCTACTACCTCGATGCGACCACCGATCCCACGCACCCGCGGCTGGTGCGCCGCATCAACAACGGCGACCCGATGACGTTCGACAACGCCTCGGGCAACGCGGTGGCGATCGACGTCGAGAACCTGCAGTTCAGCTTCGATGTCGTGACCGGCACCACGAACCCCTCGGGCGTGCGCATGACCGACGCCGACAAGACCTCGGCGGGGGCGTGCAGTCCCAACCCATGTTCCGAGCAGCAGATCCGCAAGGTCAACCTCGCCCTGACCGGACGCTCGCGCAGCGTCGGCGCGACTGACCGCGTGTTCCGCAACACGCTCTCGTCGCAGGTCAGCTTTCGCGGCATGGCCTTCCTCGATGAATACAAGGCGCCGTAGGCGCCGCAGACCAGGCCCTTCACAGTTGACGGACACGACATCATGACTCGCATGGCGAAATGGAACAGGGAAGAGGGCGTCGCGCTGGTCGCGACGCTGCTGGTGCTGATGCTCGTCAGCGCCCTGATGGCCGGCGCGTTCGCCGCCATCCAGTCGGACCTGCGCGACAGCGCCACCGACCGCGACCAGACACAGGCCTACGCCGCGGCGCACGCCGGACTCGAGCAGCTCACCTCGAGTCTGGCGCAGATCTTCATGACGGACGTCAGCCCCTCGGTGTCGCAGATCACCGCGGTGACCTCGACGCCGCCGTCCATCCCGGGCTTCACCTACTCGGCGCCCGGCAGCCCGGGCACCGCCGGCGATACCAGCGGCTTCACGATCGACTACGTCGACACGGTGGCGCCGATCGGTCAGCCCGACGTGCTGTCGAACATGGCCATCACCTCGGGGCCGTTCACCGGGTTCATCGGTCTCATCACGCCGTACACCATGACCGTGACGGCGCGGTCGTCGACCGGCAAGTCCGAGGTGCGGCTGCGCCGCAGCCTGCAGACGGTGGCCGTGCCGGTGTTCCAGTTCGGCATGTTTTCCGAGACCGACCTCTCAATCCTGGCCGGCGGCGGGTTCAGGTTCGGCGGCCGCGTGCACACCAACGGCAACCTGTTCGTGGCCGCGCAGACCAACGCCAGCCCCGCCATCAACGTCACGTTCAACGATCGCATCACCGCAGTGGGTGAGGTGATACGAAACTACCTGGCGAACGGCCTGCTGAACAGCACCACCGCGCCGAGCTTCAACAACGAGGTGCGGATTCCGACCTCGACGGCGACCACCGACGTGCTGCGGCACTCGCCGAACATGGGCAGCGTCACCGCCATGCCGGGCTCGGCCCCGAACCCCAACTGGTTCTCGATCTCCACCGGCACCTTCAACAGCTACGTGCGCACGGCCGCCACCGGCGCCACGCGCCTCGACCTCCCCCTGGTGTCGCAGGGCGCCCAGCCGATTGACCTGATCCGGCGGCCGCGATTGAACTCGGCCGAGAACGTCGCCAACGCGCGGGTCTTTGCGCAGCGCTTCTTCAGTCAGGCCAGTCTGCGCATCCTGCTCTCGGACCGCCAGTCGGACATCACCGACCTGCCGACGGTCACCGCCACGGCCCCCGTGAGGCTCGATGGCCCTGATGGAGCGGCCGGGAACTGGACCGTTGCCCCGCCGGCCGGCTATGGCCCGGTCGACGCGACGCATCCGCCCATCGCCCGCGCCATCGGGCCGGCGTTCACCACCACGCATCCCACGCAGGTCAGCCTCTACACGGCGGTTGGCAGCTGGACCCAGATCTACGTGCCCGACGCGGCGACGGGGATCCCCGACGTCTACAAGCTGCCGGCGAATCTCAGCATCTTCTCGCCGGGAGGTGTCTTCCAGCAGTCCGTCTTCTGCGCAGGCAAGACGGGGCCGCAGGCGGTGGCCGCCGACGGAACCGGCGCGGCCATCGCGGCCAACGTCTTCCACCAGTGCAGCGCGGGCACGCCGGCCGCCCCGGTGGCCCTCGCCGCGATTCCGGTCGGCTCCACCGTGCAGGCCACGATCGACGGGCGCCTCGTGACTGCGACCATCGGCACCGCAGTGGTGGCGGGCACCAACAGGGACTTGCCGGTGGGGGCCGGCCAGACCGCCCCGTTCTCGCCCGGACTGCTGTGGATCAACAACCCCAATGCGGCGGTGGCCAACACAGCCACACCCGTGTCGTGCCAGGGCTACTCCGACACCGCGATTACCAAGGGGGGAGCCACGCTCCGCCGTTTCCTCAACTGCCGCGGGCTCACGGCGGCGCCGGCGATCAACATCGGCATCACCACGTCGTCGCTCCAGGCGCGTGACACCGGCACCATCGGCGGCTTCATCAAGATCGAGAAGCAGGACGGCGGTGGCACCTGGACCGACGTCACGATGGAGATCCTGAACCTCGGCATCGGCGCGCCCAACTCGGGCGGTGCCATCTGTGCCGACCCGACGCCGAACGCAGTGCTGCGCATCCAGCGGCTGCGCGACAACCGCGGCGCCTGCGACTACGCGCAGAGCCAGAACTCGTACGACTGGTGGCCACAGGGCCTCTTCGACGCGCGGGAGGGCAGCGTCCGCGACGCGGGCACCGGTTTCCACGACCAGACGTCGCCGATGATGATGTCGGGCGTGATGCAGTACGTCGCGCTCGATGTCGGCAACCTCAAGCGCTGGCTCTCGGGCGCGATCGGCGCGACCGGCAACACGGCCCGCAACGACAACGGCGACGGCTTCATCGTCTACTTCTCCGATCGCCGTGGCAATCACGATCCGGGCAACGCCGACGAGGAAACAGGCGAGTACGGCTACGAGGACTTCGTGAACTCGACGACCGGCAACGGCGCCCCCGACAGCACGCTGCAGGCCGGTGAAGACGTCAACGCCGGCGATCCACGCTGGCCGGCGAACTCACAGCAGCGCTACGGCGCCAACGTGTGGAACGACCCGAGCTTCATGCCCACCGGCCCGGTACCGGCCGTGGCCAACAGCCTGTATACGGTGGCTAACGCCCATCCGTGGACGGTGATTCCCATCGGCAACACCGCGCTGCTGCCCGGCGCCGGTCAGGCCCTGGTCAACAAGCAGCTGCTGTTCCGTCGCGCGCTCAAGGTCGTCAATGGCGGCATCACCGGCGGCGTCAACAGCCTGCCCGATGCCGGTCTGACCATCGCGACCGAGAACCCCGTCTACGTGCACGGCAACTACAACGCGAACGAGACGGCACCCAACGACACCTGGGGCAACATGGAGCCCAACCGTCCGGCCGCCATCATCGCCGACGCCATCTCGCTGCTGTCGCGCAACTGGTCGGACGCGCTGTCGTTCGAAGCGCCGAACGCCATGTGGTCGCGCGCGGCGGCGACGACCAGCTACCGCTTTGCGGCGATTGCCGGCAAGGGCCTGTCGTTCCCCTATTGCGGCACGGCCTGCGGCAACCCCGGCCATCTGTTTGGCACCGACGGCGGCGCCGCCAATTTCTTCCGCCTGCTCGAGAACTGGAGCGCCCCCGGCGCGGCGCCGGAAGGCATCCGCTACCGCGGCTCGATCATCTCGCTGCACGTGAATCGCCAGGCGGTCGGCGCCTTCAAGTTCGCGGCAGCGAACAACCACATCTACAACGGTGGTCCTCGCAATTTCACGTATGACGTGGACTTCCTGATTCCGGACGAATTGCCGCCCGGGACGCCGATGTTCCGCGATATCAACACGCTGCAGTTCAGGCAGATTCTCCGGCCCAACCAGTAGACCCGGCACCGCTGCCATCAGCCCGCCTCGCGACAGCGGACGGAACGCGGGCCGGCGGTCGGCTGCGGGCCTTCCGCCCGTGCTCCGTCCGGCGACGGCCCCGCAGTCAGGCCCAGCGGTAGCCGTGCGCGCTGAGCGGCAGCGAGCGGACGCGGTGGCCGGTGAGGCTGAAGATGGCGTTGCAGACGGCCGGCAGAATCGGCGGCAGCGCCGGCTCGCCGAGGCCGGTGGGCGCGTGATCGCTCCGCACGAAGTGCACGTCCACCACCGGCGGCGCCTGACGCATGCGCAGCAACTGGTAGTTCGTGAAGTTCGACTGCACCGTGCGCCCCTTCTCGATGGTGATGGCCTGCGTCATCAGCTGGCTCAGGCCGTCGATGACGCAGCCCTGCGCCTGGTTCTCGGCGCTGCTCGGGTTGATGATCTGGCGGCCGATGTCGCCGACCACCCATACCGTGTGCACCCGCACGGCCTTGTCGGCGCCGACGCTCACTTCGGCGACGTGCGCGAAGTAGCCGCGGTGGCTGTAGTAGAAGGCCACGCCCTGCGCCGTGCCTTTCGGCAGCGTCTTCGTGCCCCAGCCGGCGCGCGCGGCCACGGTCTCGAGCACCCGTGCCATGCGCGGGCCGTCGAAGCCGTCGTTCATGACGCCGGCCGGCAGGCTGCGCGGCACGCGCAGCAGGTCGAGGCGGAACTGCACCGGGTCCGTGCCCGCGGCGTGCGCCAGTTCGTCGAGGAACGACTGATAAACGAACGCCACGGCGTTGCTGCGCGGCGCCCGCATGGCGCCGGTGGGCACGCCGCACGGCTGCGTCGAGGCGCCGAGGTGCCATGTGGGCACGAAGCCGGCCGGGAACTCCGTGCCCGGCATGTTGGCCGACTGGATGAACGTCTGACCTTCGCCGTAACTCACGAAGTGGCCGCTCCACGCGGCGAGGCGTCCGCTCGCGTCGAGTCCGCCCGTGAGCTTGTGGAAGCCGCCGGGGCGATAGAAGTCGTGGCGCATGTCGTCTTCGCGCGTCCACTGGAGCTTCACCGGCACGCCGATGCTCTTCGAGATCCACGCCGCTTCCACCGCGAAGTCGTTGGTGAGGCGGCGGCCGAAGCCGCCACCGGCGCGCAGCAGGTGTGTCGTGACCTTCTCGGGTGCGATGCCGAGCGTCTGCGCCACGGCCTGACGTCCACGTTCCGGCGTCTGGCTCGGCGACCACAGCTCCACCGCGCCGTCCTTGAAGGAGGCGAGGCAGTTCTGCGGTTCGAGGGGCGCGTGTGAGATGAAGGGGTAGGCGTAGGTCGCCTCCACCTTCTTCGCCGCGCCGGCGAGGGCGGCATCGCTGTCGCCCAGGCGGCTCAGCGTGAAGGCGGGGCCCTTCGCGAAGAACTCGTCGGCCTTTGCCGCAAACCCCGCCGAGCTCTGCGTCGCCGTCAGACCTTCGTTCCACGTCACCACGAGCGTCTCGCGCGCGGTCTTCGCCTGCCACCACGTATCGGCCACGATGGCGACACCGCCGGCGAGCGCCGTGAGATCGCCGCGCGGCTCCACGGTGAAGGCGTGCCGCACGCCGGGCATGGCCTTCACCACGTCGAGATTCGCCGAGGCGACCGTGCCGCCGTGCACCGGGCACTTCTCGAACACCGCCCAGAGCATCCCGGGCAGCGTGAAGTCGATGCTGAAGATGGGCTTGCCGACCACGATGTCGGGCACACCCACGGCTTTGATCGGCTGCCCGATGATCTTGTAGTCCTTCGGGTCCTTGAGCGTGACCGTGTTCGGATCGGGCACGGGCAGCGTGGCGGCTTTCGCGGCGAGCTCGCCGTAGCCGAGTGAGCGGTTCGAGGCCCGGTGGTGCACGCGGCCCGACGCGGTCGTGCATGCGCTCGCGGCGACGTTCCACGTCTGCGCCGCCGCCTGCACCATGAGGTGCCGCGCGACGGCGCCGGCCTTGCGCAGCGGATCCCAGTTGGTGGGCGTGGCGGTGCTGCCGCCGGCGTTCTGGCGGCCGTAGACCGCTTCGTTCAGGTCCGCCTGTTCGAGGCGGATGGCCGTCCAGTCCACGTCGAACTCGTCGGCGAGGATCATCGGCAGCATCGTCTTGATGCCCTGACCCACTTCGGGATTCTTCGCCACGATCGTGACGAGGCCGTCGGCCGTGACCGTGATGAACGCGTTCGGCATGAACTCGCCGGCGGCCTCGAGCGCTGGCGCGAGCGGCCCGGCGAGCGGTTCGAGGCAGGTGGCGAGCAGCAGGCCGCCACCGGCGAGCGACGAGACACGGAGGAACGAACGGCGGTCGAGTGTGGGCGGCGCCATCGCTTACTCCTGGTCCTGCGCCCGGGGCGCGGCGGTGGCCGTGGCGGTCATGGCCGCGGCCTTGTGGATGGCCTGACGGATGCGGATGTAGGTGGCGCAGCGGCAGAGGTTGCCGTTCATCGCCTGGTCGATGTCCGCATCCGTGGGGGCGGGCTTCTGCGCGAGCAGCGCCGCCGCCGACATGATCTGCCCGGCCTGACAGTAGCCGCACTGCGGCACGTCCACATCCACCCACGCGCGTTGCAGCGGGTGCGAGCCATCGGGCGAGAGCCCTTCGATGGTCTTCACCTGCGCGCCGGCGAGTGACGAGGCGCGCGTCTGGCAGGCGCGCACCGCGCGGCCGTTAAGGTGCACCGTGCAGGCGCCGCAGGCACCCACGCCGCAGCCGTACTTCGTGCCGCGCAGCGCGAGCACGTCGCGCAGCACCCAGAGCAGGGGCATCTCGGAAGGCACGTCGACCGTGCGGGACGTGCCGTTCACCGTGAACGTGATGGCCATGACCATCGATTTGACCGGAAGTGCCGCCCGGCGTGCAAGCGGGCCATCACGATTATCCGCTCCGCAGTGACACAAACCCCGCCGCGCCCTCGTCTCTCCCCCAGTCCCGCCCTGCCGGCGGGCAGGGGAGGGCGCGTGCGGCCCGACAGTCCCGGGAACCTCAGGACGTCGCTGCCGGCCCTCGGCATCGCGTTCGATGCCACCGTGTTCGGCGTGTTCGACGCGCTGATGTTCGCCGGGCGTCCGTGTGCCGCGCCCGACGAGATCGTGCAGGTGTCTTCCCGCCACACGCAGGAGGTGGACTCGTAGCGGGCGTTCTTTCACGGCGCCTTCGAGGTGCTGGCTGCGCGGCGCGACGTCTTCGCCGGCGTGACCGCGCACACGCTCGACACGGTGGGCGTGCGCGAGACGCCGCAGGGGGATGCCCGGCGCACGTGCGCGGGCTTCGTGGCCACGAGTGTCTTCGACATGCTCGGCGTGGGGTCGCTAGGGACGCTGACCGGCCCGTGGCTGCCATGGCGCATACACCGTGGTGTCCGGGTGGTACTCGTGCCAGTCGAACCAGTAGTCCGAGAGGTGCGGCACGCGGGTCAGCTGCCGGCCGGCGAGTGGCCCCGTCATGGCGCGTCCCGTGAAGTCGAACTCCGAGCCGGTGTGTTCGTCGATGAACCGCACCGGCGTCGCGTCCACCTTCCGGAGCAGGTCCACGGTCTGTCCGTCCACGCGGCGTGAGAACACCCGTACGGAGTGTTTGTCGTCGGCCTCGACGACCGCGATGGGCGTGCCGGCGAGCTCATCCAGAATCACGCCCGACGCCGCCAGCGTCTCGCGCTTGTAGGCGCGGGCGGCGCCGTCCATCGCCACCCCGATGACGAGCGTGCGCGGCGGCAGCGGGTCGTCTGCGCGCACCGGCGTGACGACACGCGCCTTCGCCGTGCGTTCTTCCCATGTGGCGTCGATCTGCGAGGCCTGCGCGTCGAGCCCGAGCACGCGCGTCGCCGGGTGTTCCTGGCGCCACAGCCCGAAGGTCACTTCATCGTGCAGCACCGGCGTGAGCGTGCGCCCGGTGAGCGGCCCCGAGATCGCGCGGCCCGTCACCTGCTGCCACCACGAGCCGGTCTCCAGATCCTCCATCAGGAAGTTCTGGTTGTTGATGCCGATGAGACGGAACTGCAGCGTGCGTCCATCGAGTGTTCGCTCCCACACCAGACCGGTGTGACAGAGCGTTCAATACGTGGCGACGATCGGCACGTCGGCGAGCGCCGCGTTTACCAGGTGGTGATACCCGAGGCGGGTGATGGGGAACGCGAGCGACGCGGCGGCGTTCGCCACGCCGAGCACCGGCGCCTCCGCGGGCACGTCGGTGGCCTCGGCCGCGGCGACGAAGCGCGGGTCGGGAAACGGCCGGAACATCCACTCGAAGTGGTTCTGCCGGGCGAACCACGCCGTGCCGGCCGTGAGCACCACGAGCAGCACGAGGCCCGGTCGGCGCAGGGCCGTGCGCCAGCCCGGCGCTGACGGGCGCGGCCAGAGCCAGGCGACGGCCGCGAGCGCGACGAGAGTCATGGCGAGGGTGACGCGCGGCGCCAGCTGCCGCAGCTGCCACGACCAGGCGACGGCGTCGGGCGTCTGCGGCGCGAACGGCTGGATGAGCCACACCGGCAGGCCCACGACGGCTGCCGCGACGATGAGCGCGCCGCCGCCGACGATCCACGGCGTGGCCGGGCGCGTCATCGTGTGTTCGGGGCCGGCCCGGCGCAGCGGAACCCCACGGTGGGCTGCGCGGTGTCTGGCGCCGTGAAGTTCCGGTAGTAGACGGTGCCGAGGCGCGTCTCGGTATCCGCCCAGCTGCCGCCGCGGATCACCTTGTAGCGGCCGGTCGCCGGCCCGGTGGGCTGCTCGACCGGACTCTCCGCGTAGTAGTGGAGGTCGTACCAGTCGGCCGTCCACTCCCACACGTTGCCCGACACGTCGTAGAGGCCGAAGGCATTCGGCGCGAACGACCCCACGGAACGCGGGCCGGTGCTCGAGCCGCTGTGCGCGCGTTTCGTGGCCGTGCCGTCGGGTGTCGAGTCCGTGTAGTCGTTACCCCACGGATAGTCGAGATCGGCCACACCGCCGCGGGCGGCGTATTCCCACTCGGCTTCGGTGGGCAGGCGTCCGCCCCGCGCCGCGCAGTACTTCACCGCGTCGTGCCAGGTCACGTTGTAGACGGGCAGTCGGCCCTTGCCGGCGGGCGGCGTGCGCCCGCCCCAGTGATACGGCGGCTCAACACCCGCACCCGGCGTGGCCACGAAGGCGGCGTAGTCGTCGTTCGTGATTTCGTGCGTGTCAATGGCGAAGGCGGCCAGGCGCACGCGATGCACCGGCCGATCATCCGCGCGCTCGCGCACCTGCCAGCCGATTTCGTCCATCAGCCACAGGCGCGTGCGGCCCATCCAGAACTCGTCGGCTGCGAGCGGTATGCGTGCGGGTGCGGCTGTCGCGGTCGCGGATTGCGCAGCCGGCGGCTGCGCCGCCGACGAGCCGCCCAGCACGAGGCCGGCCACGAGGCCGAAGGCCGCGGCAACACGCAGGAGGGAGCGCGACACGGGACGGCTCACGCGAAGAGATCGCCGATCTCGTCGGCTTCCATCATCGCCGCGCCGCCCAGGCTCACCGTGTCCACGTAGTGATACGCACGGCCCGAGGGCGTGTTCTCGACCACCTTCGTCCAGTCGATGCCGAGCGCCGAGTAGATCGTGGCGACGGTGTTGTCCATGAAGGGCTGCGTCTTGTGGCGCCAGCCGGTGTCGACCACGGCGCTGCCGTCGGCGGTCGTGCTGCCGAGGATGCGTCCGCCGGCGATACCACCGCCCACGTAGAGCCCGGTGTAGGCGCCCTTCCAGTGATCGCGGCCGTTCACCGGGTTCATGCCGGGGGTTCTGCCGAACTCGCTCTGGCAGACGATCATCGTCTCGTCGAGCAGCGTCTTGCCGGCGGTGCTGCCGGGCGCCTTCGCGAGGTCGTGGATGAGGCTCACGAGGCCTTTGTCGAGCCGCGTGCAGGTGCGGTAGTGATTCCACTCCGCGGTCTTGTCGAAGATGCCGGCGTGATGATCCCAGCGGTCGCCGTCGTAGATGTAGATCATCCGCGTGCCGGCCTGCTGGCCGAGCAGGTTGCGGGCGAGGATGCAGCCCAGACCGAACTCGTCGTCACCGTAGCGGGCGCGGTCGTCGGCCGAGGCCTGGAACACCGACGGCCAGCGCGCATCGGTCAGAAGCCGGTGCGCGTCGTCGTAGAAGGTCTGGTAGTCGGCCGCCTTCTGGCCCATCGCCTGCCGCTGGCCTTCGTTGATCTTGGAAAGCGCCGTCAGCAGTTCCCAGCGCTCCGAGAGCACCGCATTGGCGCCGGTCATGTCGCCGCCGAAGGCCGCGAACACGGTGCTCGGGTCGAGGTCGAGGCCCGTCGTCCACGTGGGCAGGAAGCCCGAGCCGATCGAGCCGGCGCGCGCCTTCGTGAGATTGGTGCTGATGTAGGTGGGGAAGGTGTCGCGCTCGCGGCGCTGCTTCGCGAGTTCGAAGGCCACGACCGACCCGAAGGCGGGAATCTCGCGCGCGATCGCCGGGTTGAGCGCGCGGCCGGCCTGCGTGTGGTACTGGCCGTTGAAGTGGATGAGCTCAGGCGCCTGCATCGAGCGCACGAGGCCCACGCGGTGCATCTCTTTCGAGAGCTGCGGGAAGAGCGTGCGCGAGAGATACAGGCCCTTCGACACCTCGGTCACGTCGAGGTCCTGCGGCGTCCAGCGCGTCTCCTTGAAATCCCAGCAGTCCATCGGGCTGATGGCGCCGCCGAGTTCGATGAAGATGACGTTCTTCGCCGTGCCGCGCGGCGTGACCGCGGCGCCGCTGGCGCGGATGTCGAGCGGCCACACGAGGCCGTCCACCCAGGTGCCGGCCAGAGCCAGGCCACCCCAGCGGAGGAGGTCTCGGCGCGAAGGAACGAGGTCTGTCAGTCGGCGCATGGCGGGCCCCGGGATCAGCGGTTGACGAGGAACTCGGGACTGTTGACGAGCGCCCAGAGCAGGTCTTCGGTGCCGCGGCTGCGGTTGCCGGCGAGCGTGCGGCGGGCCACGCCGCGTTCGGCGGGTGAGGGCGTGCGCGCGCCGGTGCTCATGTAGAGCTCGTCGATGATTTCGTCGTCGGTGCGCGTCGAGCCCACGAGCGTGGCGACGGTGCCCTGCGCGGACGCCAGCACACGATCGTTCACCACGGTCGACTTCATCATGAGCAGCGCCTGCAGCGTGGACGGGCGGTTGCCGCTCTGCGGCGGCGTGCGGCGGTTGCTCTGGAAGAAGCTCTGCAGCATCGCGTCCACGGCCATGGACTCTCCGGCGCGGCCGATGTCACCAGGTGTGGCGAGCTGCTTCACACGTGTCATGGTTTCGCCGCCGAGCGTGAACTTGAGCGGCACGCCGGTGACGACGGCGAGCGAGTCGAGCACTTCCGGCCCGGTGAGCACGCGCGCGTAGTGGCGCGGATAGAGCGGCAGGTAGTCGTCTTTCCACGTGCCGGGGAACGACGACGAGAGCTGATAGGCGCTCGACTGCAGAATCGTGCGGATCGTGTGCTTGAGGCGGAAGCCGCTCTTCGTGAAGTCTGCCGCCATCGCCTCGAGCAGCTCGACGTTCGAGGGCTGGGCGTCCTTGCCCGAGAGGCGCAGCATGTCGAACGCATCGTGCGGCTCGACGAAGCCCACGCTCATCAGCCGGCCCCAGAGCAGGTTCACCGTAGCGCGCGCAAACTGCGGATGCGCGGTGATCATGCGGGCAAGAGCCGCCCGCGGCGCTTCACCCGCGCGCGGCCTTTCGCCGGTGAGGATGAAGGCCGGCTCGTGCGAGCCCTTCGGCCGCGGAAACTGGCTTTCGGCGAGTGTCAGGAACGGCGCGTCGTTGCCGCCGTCGTAGCCGGGGCCGAGGTCGTCCACGTGCAGGTCGCGATCGACGTTGCGCGACTTGTCGTTCCAGTTGCCGATGAGGCGTGTCGTGCCGAAGAAGGCCGACATGGCGAAGAACTCGTCGCGCTTCCGTTCGGCGAGGTACTTGTTGACGTCTTCCAGGTGGTACTCGCCGTCGTGGCACGAGATGCACGACGTGTTGAGTCCCAGGAACACGCGGCTCACGTCGATGGTGAGCGCGTCGATGTGGTCGAGGCGATTCGAGATGCGGTAGTCGTCCACGCTCTCGACGAAGCGGCTCTTGAGCTGGTTGCTGCGGCCGATGACGGCGAGCGACGGGATGGTGGCGTGCACCTTCGACGACGGCGTGAGGACGTCGTGCACGAAGCGGTCGTAGGGCCGATCGACCTTCAGCAGTTCCTTGAACCAGTAGTGGAAGGCGTTGGCGCCCGGGCCGGCTTCGCCCGACATGCGCAGCAGATCGCCCCAGTGCCACGCCCACTGCTCGGCGAATTCGTCGGAGGCGAGCAGGCGGTCGATCAGGCGGTCGCGCTTATCCGCGGCGCGGTCGGCCGCGAAGGCACGGACGTCCGCAGAGGACGGCGGCAGGCCGGTGACGTCGAGGTAGACGCGGCGCACGAACTCGTCGTCGCCGGCGAGCGGCGCGTGCGGCACGCCGGCCTTGGCGAGGCGGTCGAAGATGAGCGTGTCGATGTAGTTGCGCCGCGGCACGGGCCGCGCCGCGGCTGCGGGATCCACCGGCCGGGCCACCGCCGCCGTGAGCCGCGCCGTGTCGCGGGTTTTGTCGTCGCCGCGCAGGCCTTCATGCGCCGCTTCCACGCGGTCGTGCGTGCTGGGCGCCGGTGCCGGCGTGGGCTGCGTCTGCGTCCAGACGGTGGCCGAGTAGAGCGACGTGGCGGCGACGAGGAGCGCCGAGGGACGGCGCAGCCAGCACAGCACGGACATCTGAGCCTCCGGGGACCTCCGGCCCGCGCGCCGGAATGGCGCACAGTCTAGCAGTCCGGACGCCTCGCCGGACGGCTATTCCAGCGGTCTGCCGGGGGAGCCGCCGGCTCCGCCGGACGGCGGGACGCGGTCCGGTCGTCGGCTCCGCTTCGCGCGTCGGTCACTCGCACCTCCCGGCGACTTGCGCCTGTACAAGCCCTTAGGGGGCCCCCATGCCGGGGCCCCCGACGCGCGGACTGTGCGCGTTGGGGTGGCGTCCCCTGCCCAAAAGAGGCCCGCACTCTCGGTGCGAGTGTCGCAATCGGAAGCGCCGCGCTCAGAGTCGCCGCCGCCCGGACCGCGTCCCGCCGCCCGGCGGGTGTGGCCATTGCAGCAAAGTCGATACGTCCGGAGCACTTGCTCGAGATGCGAGAGACGGGCACAATGCCCAACCGTGTGGCGGCTCCCGTTCAAGCTTGGGGAGGCGTCGTGTGCCCCCTCGGAGCGACTCCTGCCGCCCATCGCGAGTCAGGCGGAGTGGAGGTCGTCGTGGATGTCGTCGAATACGGCCGTCTCGTCGAGGTGATACTGCTGTTCGCCGGGGCCTTCGGCTCTGCCTGGATCCTGCGAGGCGAAGATGCGTCGGTCGAGCGCAACGCTCGCGCGCTCATTCTGGCGGCGGTGGCGGTTCTACAGGTCGGCGGGCTCGCGCAGCTTCCACCCTCCGGTGGGTGGGCCCTGTGGTGTGTCTCGGGCAGCATGATTCTGACTGCGGGTGTCCTGGTCTCCAGGAAGGACCGAGCGCGTTGACGTCGAGTTGGGCGTCGAATGGTGGGGCGGGAGTTCGCGCCAGTCGCGAACGCCAACCCACGGATTGTCGTGGCGCAGCAGCCCGACGTGCTCAGCGGGCAGTGACACTGGCGTTGCCGCTGGGCGGGCCGGCACCGTCCGGGCGGCGGCGACTCTGAGCGCGTCGTGAACGGATCCGACACTCGCACCGGGAGTGCGGGCAACTCCAGGGCAGGGAATGGGGGCTCCCTAAGGGCTCGTACAGGCGCAAGTCTCCGAGAGGTGCGAGTGACCGACGCGCGAAGCGGAGCCGACGAACGGACGGTGCCGGCCCGACCAGCGGCGAACTGGCACCCTCCGTCAGCGGCGCAGCGTTACTTGGCCGTCTTCAGCCACGCCGTGAGCGGGGCGCTCTGCCTGGCGTCGATGGCGGCGCAGGCCTCGATGCGTTCGATGGCCTGACGCAGGCTGCGCGCGGCGGCCGGTTCGTGGTGCTTCTCGAAGAATGCCTTCACCTCGTTCGCGCGCTCCGTGCTGCAGAAGGCGCCGAGTCCGCCCACGATGGCGGGCACGCCCTGGAACACGCCCACCTTCGTCGTGATCGCCTCCCACTGCTGCTGCACGAACGTCCAGGCCGCGTCGCCTTGGGCGCCGCCGAAGAGCTGCGCGAGCACGGTGGGTACGTCCTGCGAGCGGACCTCGTCCGTCAGTGTCGAGGCCAGCGTGCGCTGCACGAGCGCCGGGTCGCGGAAGGCCGGCAGCGCGCCGAAGAGGCGGTAGTAGATGTCGGGGGTGGCGGCGGATGCCTGCATCTTCGCGCGAAGGCGGTCGTAGAGCGCGGCATCACCAGCGCCCGCCGCGATGTTGAGGGCGGCGCCGATGAGCGACGGCGACACCGAGTCCACGCGGTCGAGGTATGCCAGCGTAAGCGCGGTGGCCTTGGCGCGCACACGTTCGTCACCCGCGCTGCCAAGCAGCCCCATCAGCACGCCGCGGCGCGTCTGCACGTCGTCGCTGTCGCCAGGCGTCGGATCGACCCCGATGGCGTCGAGCGCCGGGCCGAACTTGGCGCGGATCCAGGCGTTCAGCGGCGCGCGATCCGCCTCGCCTGCGATGGCGCCGTTCACGAAGCCGACGCGTCCGGCGATGTCGCTCGTGACCGACGGCGTCGTGTCGCCCGCGAACGCCGCCGCCAGATCCAGGAACGTGCCCACGTCGTGACGGCCGGCGCGCACAAGGCGCCATTCGTCGCCGAGCAGGCTTACCTTCTCCGCGCCCGTGAGGGCCGTCTTGCGGGCGGCGAGCGCCGTGAGCGCCGCCGGCTCGTACTCCGTGATGTAGTAGCCGCGGGCATCCGCGTTCACCATCGCCGCACCGCACCCCGGCGCGTTGAAGCTCTGCGTCGAGTCGGACACCAGCTCGCAGGTGGTCTTGCCCGTGTCGGTCTTCACACACACCGGCAGCGACCAGGCCTGCGGCGCCGAGGGCTTCGCGCCAATGGTGCTGTCGAAGCGGCGCTGCCGCACCGTCACCTTCGTCTGCCCGCCGACGCACGACGTGCTCACCGAGAGCACCGGCGCGCCGGGCTGATCCACGAAGCTGCGCATCACGCGGTTCACGGGCTTTTCAGTGACGCGCGTCACTTCGTTCCAGAAGTCCTCGCCCGCGGCGTTCGACGACGAGTAGCGCGTGAGATACGCCGACACGCCCTTCCGGAACGCTTCGGGGCCGACAAACGCCTCCACCATGTTGATGACGCCCGACGTCTTCTCGTAGGCGATCGGATCGAACACCTCGTTGATCTCGGCGGGCGTTTCGACCTTCGTGCGAATCGCCCGCGTGGAGCGCAGCACGTCGAGGCCGAGGGCCGTCTGCGTTTCCTCCGCCGCATTCACGTCCATCTGCCACTCGGGCTTCCACGCCGCCAGCGGCTTGTTGGCGGCCCAGGTGGCGAAGCCTTCGTTCAGCCAGATGTCGTCCCACCACTTCATCGTCACGAGGTTCCCGAACCACTGGTGTGCGAGTTCGTGTGCGATGACCGAGGCGACCGCCTTGCGGACGCCGATCGAGGCCGTGGCTTCCTCCACGAGCAGCATGCGCTCGCGGAAGGTGATGGCGCCGGCGTTCTCCATGGCGCCGGCCGCAAAATCCGGGATGCCGATGATGTCGAGCTTGCCGAATGGATACCGGATGCCGAAGTAGTCGTTGAAGAACTTTACTTCGTACTGCGCGGCTTCCATCGCGAAGCCGGTGAGGTCTTTCTTGTCCGGCGTGGCGCAGACGCGGATCGCGATGCCGTCGCTTGTGCCCTCGCGGCACACGAAGTCGCCCACGAGCAGCGCCACGAGATACGTGGACATCTTCGGCGTCGTGGCGAAGCGCACCGTGTGCGTGCCGGCGTCCGGGCCGGGGGTGTCTGCCACCTGCGCCCCGTTCGAGATCGCCATGTCGCCGGCGGCGATCGTCATCGCGATGTCGAAGGTGGCCTTCTTCGCGGGTTCGTCGAAGCAGGGGAAGGCGCGGCGGGCATCCGTGGCTTCCATCTGGCTCACCGCGTAGTTCCGCGTCGCGCCCTTGCTCAGGTAGAAGCCGCGCAGCTTGTCGTTCAGGATGCCGCGGTACGTCACGTGGATGGTCGCCGTGCCGGCCGCGAGTGGCGCCGGCGCGGTGAAGGTGACCATCTCGTCGTTCGTGTTCTCGGCCACCGTGGCGGGCACGGTCTTCCCGCCCGCCTCGATCGTGACCGTGTCGAACGCGATCTCCGCCGCGTGCAGCGTGATGGCCGCCGTGGGCTGCTCGATGCGCACGCGGATGTCGACGGTGCCGCGGAAGGTGGCCGCGGCGATGTCGGGTGCGACCCAGAGCGTGTAGTGCTCGGGGGTGACGCCGCCGGGCAGCCGCTGGGCGGCCACGGGCGAGGCAAGGGCCGCGACGGCCAAGGCGAGCAGGAGGACGAGGGTGACGCGCATCCGCATGCGCTCACGGTAGCAGAGGCGGCGCCCCTGCGTGACGGCGAGGTGCGGCGGGCGAGGACGAGCGGCGGGACGGGCCCCTCAGGGCCGCCGGCGCGTGGGTTCGGTTTCCACCTCCGCCCGCTCGCTCTCGCTGATGTAGACGCGGGCGCGTCGGATGCGGCCGCCGTCGAGCTGCAGGAACACGGCGCCCGGCGCCGCGAACCGCTTCTTGGTGGCGGTGTCGGTGTAGGTGGCGATGAGCTGCACGGCGATGGCGGGACCGCCCCAGGGGCCGGTGGTCTCGTGCAGCAGGCTCGCCGTGTTCTCGCGCGCGGTTTCGGTCTCGAGCCGGTAGATGCGGCGCTCTTCGCTCGCGGCGAGTCGCGACGCCATCACGCGGATGCCGGCGTGCCCGCGGTAGGTGGCGGTGCCGCGCTGGTCGGCGGTGGGCCCGGCGATGTGGAGCGCGTCGGGCGCGTAGAGCGCCACGAAGGCGTCGAGCGTGGCGGGGGCGTCGCTGAGCGCGTTCAGGCGCTCGAGCCACTGCCGCACGAGGGCGGCGGGGGAGGGGTCCGCGGCGGGCGCCGGGACGGGCGTCTGCGCGCGGAGCACCGCGGGTGAGGAGCACGCGCACAGGAGGACGAGCAGGGCCACGCGTCGCATGTCGGGAATTGTAACGGGGTCTGTCACGGTCACGACTTGTATCGGGGTCTGTCACGGTTACATCCGGTGACGGTGACAGACCCGGTGACATATGGTGTTGGTGACAGACCCCGTTACATTTGGGCGGGCATCGGCTATCGTCTCTGTTCGTCCAAGGAGGTTCCGTGCGCCATTTCGTTGCTCTTGCGCTCCTGTCGGTCACCGCTTTTGGCGGCTTCGTCGCCGCGCAGGCGCCGAAGGCCCGCCACAACCGCGTCATCGCGCTGCTCGAGGCGAAGCAGCCGGTGTTCGGGCTGTACGCCCCGAGCAACCGACGTTTCCCCGGCGCCCAGGGCGCCGCGCCCGCCGCGCCGCCGAAGTCGCCGGCCGAACTCGCGCAGGAGGCCGCCGGCTACAAGCTGAGCGACTTCGTGTTCGACGGCAGCATGGAAGGTGACTTCGACAAGGCGTATCCCGTCTTCGCCGACTTCGCGAAGGGGCTCGCCGGCGCCGGCATCATCGCCCGTCAGCCGTCGCTGCACCTCACGCACCCGATGATCGTGAAGACGCCGGAACTGCGGCCCGACCTTGCCGCCGCGCAGGTGGCCATCGGCAAGCAGCTCAACCTCGGCGTGAGCGGCGTGATGCTCGTCACGGTCGAAACCGCCGCGGAAGCCCGCGCCGGCATCGCCGCCATGCGCTTCAAGTCGAAGGGCGGCGTGCGTCCGGACGACGTGGGCGGCGCGCCGGCTGTGTGGGGCATGAGCGAGGCCGAGTACCGCCGCAAGGCCGACGTGTGGCCGCTCAATCCCGAAGGCGAACTCATCAACTGGACGATCGTCGAAAGCAAGACCGGCCTTGCCAACCTGAAGGAAATCGCGGCGGTGCCCGGCATCGGCGTGTTGTGGCCCGGCGCCGGTACGCTGCGTGGCATCTTCTCCACGGCGGGCGCCGACGGCAAGCGTGTGCTCGACGAAGCCGCGTGGGAAAACGCCATCCAGTCGGTGCTCGCCGCCTGCAAGGCCAACAACATCGCGTGCGGCTTCCCGGCCAATGCCACCGACATCGAGACGCGCATGAAGCAGGGCTTCAACGTGTTCGTGATGAACTGGGGCGACGCTGGTTTCAAGACCGTCGAAGCCGGCCGCAAGATCGCCGGCCGCACCGACACCTCGCGATAACGCTCCGCGCGGCGGGGACGCTGACACGCGTCTCCCGCCGCCGCCGGCCCTGAGCCGTTCATGACCACCTTCGACGATCCGGCCTTCGTCGCCGCCTTCCGCGACACCACGCTTCCGACGAGCGCGTTCCATCATCGCGACCACGTGCGCATGGCGTGGCTCTACGTGCGCGAGCATGGGCCGATGGACGCGGCGCCGCGCTTCGCCGCGGACCTGCAGGCGTTCGCGTATGCCAAGGGTGTGCCCGGCCTCTATCACGCGACCATCACCGGCGCCTACATCGCCCTCATCGCCGAGCGGCAGCTCGACGCGCCAGCGGACACCTGGGACGCATTCGCCGCCGCGCGCGCAGTTCCTGCTGCCCGACCGTCTCGCCGCGTCCCCCGACTGACGCCTTCCATGTCCGCCGCGAGCCGGATCGTCCGCGAAAAGTCTGGCCCCGCCTCGAATGGGGTCTGACCCCAAGAGTGCATAGGGACTCTCCCGGGATTCGTCACTCTCGCGTCATCGGGCTCGGCTACTCTCGCGATGCCGTACGCATTTCCTGCGAACAGCGAGGGAGACCGTCATGACATTCGGAACGAACATCCGGCGCATGGCCGGACGCGCCACCGCGCTCGCCGCCACGCTGGGCATCTGCGCCGCCGTGCTGCCGCTGCTCGCCGACGGCACGCCGCAGAACCTGCCGGTCAGCCAGAACTGGAACAACGCCGCGCTCATCACGGTGAACGACACGTGGAGCGGCGTGCCCGGGTTCGAGGGCTTCCGGGGGGACGGCATCACCAGCGCGACGGGCGTCGATCCGCAGACGCTGCTGGTCGACGGGGCACCCGACGTCGTGAATGTCATCGCGAATCAGCTGAATCCCAACACACTCACAACCGGCGGCGTGGCCGAGTTCGGGATCACCGATCCGGTGGTCGCGCTCAATGGCTCGGGCACCGCCGATGCGCCGTATCTGCGCCTTTCGATCTCCACCACCGGCATTACCGGCGTGCGCGTGCGCTACACGCTGCGCGACCTCGACGGCTCGGCCGACAACGCCGTGCAGCCCATCGCGCTCCACTACCGTGTGGGCACGACCGGCCTCTGGACCAACGTGCCGGCGGCCTTCGTGGCGGATGCCACGACCGGGCCCAGCCTGGCGACGCTGACGACTCCGGTGGACGTGACGCTCCCGGCGGCGGTGGACAACCAGCCCATCGTGCAGCTCCGCGTCATGACCGCCAACGCCGTCGGCAACGACGAGTGGGTGGGCATCGACGACATCGTCGTGGAAGCGGCCACTGCGCCGACCGCGCCAACGATCACCGGCGCCACCGGCACGCCGGGCACGGTCGAACACGGGCAGACGCTCGTCATCGCGGCCACCGCGGCGGCGGGCTCGAATCCGGCGAGCACCACGCTCAGCGTGACGGCCGACGCCACGGCGGTGGGCGGCGCGACCGCGCTGCCGCTGCTCGACGACGGCGTGGCTCCCGATGCAACGGCCGGTGACCGCATCTTCACCGGCCAGACGATCGTGGCCGCATCGGCCGGCAGCGGCCCGCGCACCATTCCGCTGACGGTGACCGACGAGTTCGCCCGCACCGGTGGCGGCACGCTCACCGTGACCGTCATCGCGCCGATTCCAACCGTGACGATTCCCGAGATTCAGGGCAGCGGCGTCGCCTCATCGCTCACCGGCCAGGTCGTGCGCACGCGCGGTGTCGTCACGGCGCGCAAGTTCAACGGGCTCTACCTGCAGAGCGAGCCCGGCACCGAGGATGGCAATCCCGCGACCTCCGACGGCATCTTCGTCTTCACGAGCAGCGCGCCGAACGCGGCCTACCAGCCCGGCGACGTGCTGAGCGTCGTCGGCACGGTCGTGGAGTTCGTGCCGAGCGTCGATCCGCAGAGCCCGCCGCTCACCGAGCTGTCCTTCGCGACGTTCGTGGAAGTGGGCACGGCGGCGCTGCCCGCGCCAGTCGCCATCACACCGGCCCTGGCCGATCCGAACGGCGGCCTGCAGCAGCTCGAACCCCTTGAGGGCATGCGCGTGTCGATCGCGTCACTCACGGCGGTGTCGGGCTCGGACGGTAACGTGAACGAGCCGAACAACACCGGCTCGAACACCGGCGTCTTCTACACCGTACTCACCGGCACGCCGCGGCCGGTGCGTGAGGCCGGCATTCCGGCGATGGACCCGGTGCTGGTGTGCGCGGCCGGCACGGGCTGCACGATTCCCGTGTTCGACCAGAATCCGGAACTGCTGCGGGTGGACGCGGATGCCATTCAGGGCGTGACGGCGCCGGTCGTCACGACCGGCGCGCTGATGACCGACGTCACCGCCATCGTCGACTACGGCTTCCGCAGCTACACGCTGCTGCCGACGGCTCCGCTCGTGCCCGCGGGGCTCAGCGTGGGCGTGCCCGCCCGCCCGCGCGCGGCCGGTGAGTTCACGGTGGCGTCGTACAACTTGCAGCGGCTCTTCGACACGGTGAACGATCCGAATGTCGGCGATCCGGTGGTGACCGCCACGGCCTACGCCAACCGTCTCATCAAGATCTCGGCGGCCGTGCGCGGCTTCCTGCACACGCCCGACATCCTCGGCGTGCAGGAAGCGGAGAACCTCACGGTGCTGCAGGACCTGGCGGCGCGCATCGACGCCGATGCCACGGCGGCGGGCCAGCCGGCGCCTGGCTACACCGCGTTCCTCCTGGAAGGGAACGACGTCGGCGGCATCGACGTCGGCTTCCTCGTGACCTCGCGTGTCACCGTGCAGAGCGTCGTGCAGCACGGCCTCACCGACACCTATACCAATCCCGTGAACGGCCTGCAGGAGACGCTGAACGATCGGCCGTCGCTGTCGATTCGCGCCACCGTGGCCGCCGAGCCCGGCACGCTGCCGGCCGAGGTCGTGGCGGTCGTGCACCACCTGCGATCGCTCAACGGCGTGGACGAGGCCGATGGCCGCGTGCGCGCCAAGCGTCTCGCGCAGGCCGAATACGTCGCGCGGACACTCGATGGCCTGCGCGCGAGCTACCCCGGGGTGCCGGTCGTCTCGGTGGGCGACTACAACGCCTTCGAAGTGAACGACGGCTATGTCGATGTGCTGGGGGTGGCGCGCGGCGTGCCGGCGCCGGCCAGCGACGTGGTGCTCTTCGGGGCCGACCTGCTGGCCTCCGACTTCCTGCTCGCGCCGGCGGTGGCGGCGACGCCGGCCGGCCAGACCTACTCCTACGTCTTCGAGGGCAGCGCGCAGTCGCTCGACCACGTGCTCGTCTCGGCCGAAGCGGCCGCGGCGCTCGCGGCGTTCGACCACGCGCGCATCAACGCCGACTTCCCCGAGATCTACCGCGGCGATGCCACGCGCGTCGAACGCACGAGCGACCACGATCCGGCGATCGCCTACTTCCGCTTCCCGCGCGACCTGATGCCGCCGGTGGTCACGGTGCCGGCCGACCAGCAGGTCACCGCGCAGGGGCCCTTCGGCGCGCTCGTCACCTACACGGCGTCGGCCACCGATGACATCGATGGCAGCGTCGCGGTCACCTGCGCGCCGGCGTCGGGTTCGCTCTTCGCCGTCGGCGCGACACTCGTGAGCTGCACGGCAACCGATGCCGTGGGCAACGTGGGCAGCGCGACGTTCACGGTCACGGTGGTGAATCCGAACACGGCCGGACTGCTGGCCGGCGCCACCGTGCAGGGCCTCGGCCCGGCCGGCACGCGTGTGGTCTTCAGCGCCGCCCGCACGACCGGCGGGCAGTCGGGCGCGAGCGTGCTGGCGATTGGCCGGCTCGGCTCGGGCGCCCCGGCGCTCTTCGTCGCCACCGGCATCGGCGCGGTGAGCTTCTACAACGACCCGGCGTCGTCGCCCGGCCCGTGGCCGGCGAGTGGCGTGGACACGACGCGGGTCGTCGGCACGGGCTGGCTGAACGGTGTCGCCGGACACACCTTCGAACTCGTCGCGGTCGATCGCGGTGAACCGGGGCGTGGCCGCGACGGCGTGCAGCTCACCGTGCGCACCGCCCAGGGCGTGGTGGTGCTGCAGACGACCGGCGTCATCGACGCAGGGAACGTCGACTCGCTGCCCATCTGGTAGCAGTTCCTGCGACGGGGGACCGTCCCCATTCAAGGCGGGCCTTGAAAAGGGACCGTCCCCCGATACGTTTCCCCGGGGGGACGCAGGCAGAGCCCGAAGCGTCCGCCTCAGAGCGGCGGGGCGGCGCCCGACATCCGCGCGATGGCGGCCTCGCCGTATCCGAGCGCCTCGAGCACCGCCGCCGTATGCTCGCCGAGCAGCGGCGCGCGCCGGCTCGGATCGAGCGGTGTCTCGGACATCTTGATTGGCGTGCCGATCGTGCGCACGCGGCCGAGCACCGGGTGGTCCACCTCCACGGCCATCTCCCGCGCCTTCGCCTGCGGCTGGTCGAACGCCTCGGCGTAGTCGAGGATCGGCCCGCAGGGCACGCCCGCCGCCTCGAGGCGCGCCAGCCACGCGTCGCGCGTGCCGGTCACCGTCACCGCTTCGATCGCCGCAGCGAGCAACTCGCGGTGCTCCACCCGTGTCGTGTCGGTGGCAAAACGCGGATCGGTGATCCACGCGCGATGGCCGAGCACGTCGGCCACCTTCTCGAACGTCTTCTGGTTCGCCGCGCCGAGGGTGATGTAGCCGTCGGCGCAGCGCACCGCCTGATACGGCGCGCTCATGCGGTGGGCCGAGCCGAGCGGCCCTGGCACGCCGCGTCCGCCGAAGTACTCCGTCGCCTCCCACACCGACAGCGCCAGGCCCGCGTCGCCGAGCGACGTGTCGATGTGCTGCCCGCGGCCGGTGCGATCGCGGTAGTGCAGCGCGGCCAGGATACCCGACAGCGCGAAGAGCCCGGCGCCGAGGTCGGTCACCGGGATGCCGGCCTTCACCGGCGGCCGGCCCGGCTCGCCGGTGACCGACATGATCCCCGACACGCCCTGCGCGACCAGGTCGAAGCCGCCCTTCATGGCCCACGGGCCCGTCTGGCCGTAGCCCGAGATCGAGGCGTAGATGAGATGCGGGTTCTCGCTCACGAGCGCACGGTAGTCGAGGCCGAGCGAGGCCATGACGCCGGGACGGAAGTTCTCGATGAGGATGTCGGCGGTGGCGACGAGCTTGTGGAAACCGTCGCGCGCTTCGTCGCGGCGCAGATCGAGCACCACACCAAGCTTGCCCCGGTTGACGGCATTGAAGGCGGCGCTCTCGGTGCCGGTGCTGCCGGCCATGTGGCGCGTGGAGTCGCCGCGGGGCGGTTCCACTTTGATGACCCGCGCGCCCATGTCCGCCAGTAACATCGCGCAGTAGGGTCCCGCCATCACCTGGGTGAGGTCGAGTACCACTATGCCTTCGAGTAACGTTGTCCTGGACATCGACGGACCTGTCGCCACGGTCACCCTGGCGCGGCCGTCGGCGAAGAATGCCCTGACGTGGGAGATGTACGACGCCCTCGTCGAAGCGTGTGACGCGCTCGCCGGCTCGGGCGCGCGCGTGGTCATCATACGAGGTTCGGGCGGCGTGTTCTCGGCCGGCACCGACATCCATCAATTCGACGCCGTGCGCACGGGCGCCGACGGCGTCGCCTACGAACGGCGGATTGGCGCCGTCATCGACCGGTGGGAGGCGCTCGACGTGCCCACGATCGCCTCTGTCGAGGGGCCGGCCGTGGGCGGCGGCTGCGCCCTGGCGCTCGCCTGCGACCTGCGCGTCGCCGCCGACACCGCCAGCTTCGGCGTGCCCGTGGCGCGCACGCTCGGCAACTGCCTGTCGGTCGAGAACCTGGCGCGGCTCGCGGACCTCATCGGGCCGGCCCGCGCCACCGAGCTGATGCTCACCGGCCGGCTCGTCTCGGCCGACCAGGCGCTCGAGTGGGGGCTTGTCACGAAGGTCCTGCCCACGAGCGAACTCGAGACCGAGACGCTGGCCCTTGCGCTCGAGCTGTCGCGCCGCGCGTCGAGCACCGTGCGCGCCACCAAGGCGATGCTGCGCCGCCTGCGCGCGGCCCGGCGTCTGCCCGCCGGCGCCGGCGACGATCTCATCGCCGCCTGTTACGAGAGCGCCGATTTCCGTGAAGGTGTCGAGGCCTTCACTGCGCGGCGCAAGCCGGTGTTCAGCTAGGGCCGGTCACCACACCGCCGCCCTGCCCCTTGCTCTCGTAGAGGCGGCCGTCGGCCGTGCGCAGCAGATCGCGCAAGGTCGTGCCGTCGGCGGGATACGTCGCCAGACCGATGCTGACCGAGGCGGGCGCCCACGGCGCGCGCGGCTCGGCCGCCGCGCTGGCGGCGTGTATGTTGTCGGCCAGGCGGTCGGCGAAGATCCGCGCCGCCGTTGCATCGGCGTTGGTCAGGATGACCACGAACTCGTCGCCTCCGTACCGGCATGCGGCGTCCGACGTCCGCACCATCTGGCTGATCTCCCGCGCGACCGCGCGCACGAGATCGTCGCCCGCCTGGTGGCCGAAGCGATCGTTGGCCATCTTCAGGCGGTCGATGTCCACGAGCGCCAGGCTCATCTGGTGGCGGGCGCGGTCTGCGTGGGCGAGCTGTCGTGGCGCGACTTCCTCGAAGTAGCCGCGGTTGTAGAGTCCGGTGAGGGCATCGCGGGCCATCAGGGTCCGCGCCTCCTCGTAGCGCTGCCGGTAGGTCAGCCACGCGAAGACATCGCCGCGTCCGACGGTGCCGCCGGCCGAGGACGGCGGCTGCTCGAACCGCTTCACGTACCACGCTGTGAGCGCGGCATAGAAGGTCGCGCCGGCCACCTTGGCGACGAGTCCAGAGGCGAGGATGCTCCAGGACGAGCGCCCCGGCGCGAAGGCGAGCGTCGTGAAGAGCACGCTGTCGAGCACCATGACCAGCGCCGCGGTGGTCCAGAGGCGCAGGAACAGGCTGCGCACGCGCCGGCTGAGCGCTTCGAAGAGCACGATGGCGCCGACGAGGTCGGCGACGACGGCGAGCGAACTGGCGACGATGAGGCGCCCCGGCTGCTGCACCGCGTCCGGCGCCAGACCCAGTACGCTGTCGTGGCCCGGATAGCGCAGATGCTGTCCGGCCATCGTCGTCACGGCATAGAGCGTGAGATTGCAGATGACGATGCCGTAGGCGAGCGACCGCGTGGCCTCGGCGTCGTCCTCGACGTAGGTGAGCAGCACGACCATCACGGTGAGCGGGAAGAGCACCGCCGTGGCCGGGCTGATCCAGAAGCCCGGCGCGATCTGCACACGAATGGACGTGGCGAACACGAACTGCGCGAACTGGAGCGTGCCGAGCACCAGGTAGAGCGGGCCCAGCCCGACCCGCCCTCGCTGATGGAACAGCGCGAGCAGCACGCCGCCACAGAATACGGCCTGCGCCGCGAGGAAGATGGCGTGGAACAGCATACCGGCCCTCACATCATCGGCACCCGCGCCGCCCAGCCCAGCCGGGTCGCGCAGGCATCAGAAAAGCAGCCAGCAGGCCAGTGTGCCGACGACGGTCATCGACATGCCCCAGGCCAGCAGGTGATTGAAGAGACGGCGCGATTCCGCGGCGTGGTGGCCGGGAAGCGCTGCGATGCAGAGCGCGCCGATGGTCGAGAGCGGCGACAAATCCACGAGGTGGCCGCCCACCACCATCGACGAGGCAATCGCCATCGGGTCGCCGCCGCCGAGCCGCTCGACGAGGCCGGGCACGGTGGGCAGGAAGGCCGGCAGCACGACACCCGACGTGCTGCTGTAGACCGAGACGATGCCGGTCGCGAACGCCACGACGGCCGTGACGGTGGACGGCGACGAGACGCTGGCGAGGATGTCGGTGAAGAGCGACATGCCCTGCGTCTTCTCGAGCACCCCGATGAGCACCGTGACACCGCACACCATCAGCACGACGCCCCACGGCATGCGCTTGATGGCTTCCTTCTCGTCGCCGGCCTTCACGAGCGACAGGAACGTGGCGCCGGTGAGGGCCGCCATGCCCACCTGGAACTCGAACAGGATTACGCCGAGCACGACCGACGCCAGCACGCCGAGCGTGAGCCAGTGTCTCGTCTCGAAGGGCTCGTGCGGGGTCAAAGCCGCGCCGTCCCCCGCCTTGTGATTCGTGAAGAGCCGCCAGCCGCCGAGGCACAAGTAGGCGATGAAGGTCACCACCACGTGGGCCAGGAGGTTGTTGCCGTAGGTGGTCCACTCATGCCCGGCGAGGCCGATCTTCGCCATGACGCCGTTGACGATGACGCCGGTGGGCGCAAACGGCGAGACGGCGCCGGCCTGGGCGCCGTTGCCGAGCATGAGCGCGCTCAGGAAGGGCGGCACGCCGGCCTGCGCGCCCACCGCCATGCCCATCGGCGCGAGCAGCGCCGCCGTGGCGATGTTGCCGGGCCCGATCGAGGAGAGCACGAGCGCGACGACAAAGAACATCACCGGGATGATGCCGGCATTGCCGCGGCAGACGGCGACCGCGCGCGCCGCCAGGCGCTGCAGCGTGCCGTTCACGTTGGCCATGCCGAAGAGCAGCGTGACGCCGGCGAGGGTGATGAAGAGCGGCACCGGGAACGCGCCGATGACGTCCGCGTACTTCATGCCGCCCAGGTAGACGCCGACGATCCAGGCGAGCGCCAGCGACACCACGCCGACATTCACCTGGCTCACCATACTGAGTGCCACGGCCGTGAGCAGGGCGGCGAGCGAGATCCACGCGATGTTCATCTGGGCTCCTCTGCCAGCGCCCGCAGCAGCACGGCGGGATGACTGGCCTTCACATCCGCGAAGTCGTGCACCTGGTGGCGGCACGACGTGCCGGCGGCCACGAGCACGCCGCCGGGTCCGAGGGCGCGGGCGGCCGGCATCAGCTTACGCTCGGCGATGGCGCGCGAGACGTCATAGTGTTCGACGCCGTAGCCGAACGATCCCGCCATGCCGCAGCAGCCGGCCTCGAGGTCCGTCACGGTGGCGCCTGGAATGCGGCGCAGCAGCGCCGCCGCCTCGGCGGCCGCGCCCATCGCTCGCTGATGGCAGTGCGGGTGGAGGGCGATCTGTGACGGCCCCGGCCGGAGCGTGAGCGCGGCGCGTCCGGCCGCGAGCTCCTGTTCGAGGAACACCTCGAAGAGCACGCTCTGCCGGGCCACGGTCTCCGCGCGTTCGCGCTGGCGCCCGCGCAGCAGCGCCGGCACGTCTTCGCGCAGGGCCGACAGGCAGCTCGGTTCCAGGAACACGATCGTCTCGCCGCGCGCGGCGTGCTCGTGCAGCGCGTTCATGGTGGCGCGGCCGACCGTGCGGGCGTCGTCGAGCAGCCCCTGCGAGATGAGCGGCCGGCCGCAGCAGCCGTGCGGCACGAGGCGCGTGCCGATGCCGGCGCGGTCGAGCACCTCGACGGCGGCGACGCCGATCTCGGGATCGCTGTGTTCGGTGAAGGTGTCGGCGAAGAGCACGGCGCGCGTGGGGGATGACGGCTGCCAGCCGCGCAGGCGACGCGACAGCGTCTCGCGCGCCCAGGATGGCAGCGTGCGGCGGCGATCCACGCCGAGCAGCGCCTCGTTCACGGCCCGCCCGAGGCGGCTCGTCGTGACGGCGTTCACGAGCGGCGCAAAGCGGCTGCCGAGCGAGGCGATGCTGCGCACGTTGCCGAAGGCGCGCACGCCGAGCGGCGTGCCGTGCGCATCCCACCGTGCCGCCAGCACCTCGCTCTTGATGCGCGCCATGTCCACGCTCGTGGGGCATTCGCTCTTGCAGGCGCGGCACTCGAGACAGAGATCGAGCGCCTCATGCACGCCGGGCGCGTCGAGCCCCCCGGGGCCGAGCTGGCCGCTCATCGCCAGGCGCAGCACGTTGGCGCGGCCGCGCGTCGTGTCGGTTTCATCGCGCGTCGCCATGTACGACGGGCACATCGTGCCTTCGCGCGTCTTGCGGCAGAGGCCCACGCCGCTGCAGTTCTCGACCGCGCGGCCAAGGCCGCCGTCGGCCCCGAAGTCGAAGTACGTCACCGGCTCCGGCGTGCGGTAGGTGGTGCCGAAGCGCAGGTGCGCGGTGATGGGCGGCGTGTCGACGATCCGCCCGGGATTGAAGATGCCCTGCGGATCGAACGTGCGCTTCACCTGGCGGAACGCCTGGTAGAGCGTTGCGCCGAACATCTGCTCGTTGAAGGCGCCGCGCACGAGACCGTCGCCATGTTCGCCCGAGAGCGCGCCGCCGAATTCGAGCACGAGCTCGGCGACATCGCGGGCGATGGCCTCGAACTGCGCCAGGCCCTCGGCGGTCTTGAGGTTGATGACCGGCCTGACGTGCAGGCAGCCCACCGAGGCGTGCGCGTAGACGCCGGCGTGGGTGCCGCGGCGGGCGACGATCTGCTGGAAGCGGGCGATGTAGTCGGCAAGACGCGCCGGGTCGACCGCCGTGTCCTCGACGAACGAGATGGCCTTGGCGTCGCCCTTCATGCCCATCGAGAGGCCGAGCGACGACTCGCGCACGTGCCAGACGCGGGCCTGCGCGGCGGCGTCGGTGAGCTGGCGGACGTGGCAGTGCACGCCGGCGCCGGCCAGGTCGCGTTCGAGCGCCTGCATGCGCGGCACGATCTCGTCGAGGTGGGCGCCGTAGAACTCCACGCAGAGCAGCGTGGGCTGGTCACCGCGCACGATCTGGCGCAGCGCGCCGTCGAGTGTCGGGTGGCCTTTCGCGTGGCCGAGGATGAACGCGTCCATCACCTCCACGGCCGACGGCCCGTGCGTGAGCACGGTCGGCGTGGCGGCGAGCGCGTCGAGGAGGTTGTCGAACTCGAGCGTGACGAGCGCCTTGGCCGCCGGCAGTGGCACGAGCCCCACGGTGGCGGCGGTGACGAAGCCGAGTGTGCCCTCCGAGCCGATCATGATCCGGGTCAGATCGACCGCGCCGTCCGTGCCGGTGAAGGCATCGAGCGCGTAGCCGCCCACGCGGCGCATCACCTTCGGAAAGCGGGCGTCGATCTCGGCGGCATGCGCGCGCGCGATTGCCGGCACCTCGCGATAGGCCCGCGCCAGGATGGCGTCGCCGGCCGACGCGCCGGCCAGCGCGTTGCCGCGCAGGGGCGCCAGGTCCGCCGTGTGGCCATCGGCCAGCACCACCTGCTGCGCGCGCACATGATCGCCGGTCTTGCCGTAGACGACCGACCGCGCGCCGCTCGAGTTGTTGGCCATCATGCCGCCCACCGTGGCGCGGCTCGATGAGCTCACATCGGGGGCGAAGCGCAGGCCGTGCGCCTTCACGGCGGCGTTCAGGTCGTCGAGCACGAGGCCCGGCTCGACCCGGGCTGTCCGCGCATCGACATCCACCGCCAGCACACGGTTCAGATACTTCGACGTGTCGAGCACGAGGCCGGCGCCGATCGACTGGCCGGCCTGCGACGTGCCGCCACCGCGCGGCGTGATGGGCACGCCGTAGCGTGCCGCCACCGTGACGGCGGCTTCGACGTCGTCACGCGAGCGCGGCAGCACGACGCCGAGCGGCTCGATCTGGTAGACGCTGGCGTCGGTGGCGTAGAGGGCGCGGGTGGCGCGATCGAAGCGCACCTCGCCAGCGAGGGCCTTGCGCAGATCCTGTTCGAGCGTCGCGACCATCGCGTCTACTGGCTCTTGCCGCGGGCGGCAATCGACCATACAGCCTCGACGTCGTCGCCGCGCAGGGCGTGGATCTCGTCGTAGAGGTTCACCGTGGGATCGCAGTGCGGGGCGCGGAACTCGAGGCGGTCGCCCACGGCGAGGCGGCGGGTGGCACGCCGCATGTCGAGGCGGCCGTGTTCATCGCCGGCCCACGCATACGTCAGGTCGGGCCGATCGACGGGCAGCGGCGGGAACGGGCGATCGGTCGCGAATGCCTTGTAGCCGCCGTCGACGATGGCCTCGTCGCCCTGCACGCTCACGACCGTGGTCATGACCGAGAGCGACGGGCGGAAGTCGTCGTAGGCGGTGCCGGCCGGACCGCCGATCTGCAGGTAGTCGGTGTCCATGAAGATGAAGCTGCCTGGCTGCAGTTCGGTCAGGCCGTCGATTGCGGCATCCACGCGGTAACTGCCGGTGGAGCCGGCCGACACCAGCGGACAGGGGATGCCGTACGCCTCGAGCAGCGTCCGCGTGGCCACGGCCTCGCCCATGGTGCGCGTTGTGCGCGCCCGGCGCGCCTCGACGCCGACGGTGTGCGACGCGGTGGCGTCGTAGGCCTGGAGGCCGGCGAAGGCGAGGTGGGGTGATGCGGCAATCGCCTGCGCCACGGCCAGCGCCGGTGCGCCGGGCGCGACGCCCGTGCGGCCGAAGTAGAGGTCCACCGCGACGCGCAGCCGCACGCCGGCGTGGCCGGCTGCGCGATCGAGCACCGCCACCTGGCCCACGTCGTCGGCCACGACGATCGTGTCCGGCGCGAGGCGGGCGAGCGACGCGGCGCGGGCGGCTTTCGCGTCGCCGACGACGGCGGTCGTCACGAGCAGGCCGCGCACGTCGTGGGCGGCGAACACTTCCGCTTCACCGAGTTTCGCGGCGCAGGCGCCCACGGCACCGGCGCGCACGAGGCGGCGCGCGATCTCGGGACACTTGTGGGTCTTGGCGTGCGGGCGGAGGGCCTTGCCATGGTCCGCCACGTAACGGGTCATGGCCGTGACGTTCGCATCGAAGGCGTTGAGATCGAGCAGCAGGGCGGGCGTCGGAATCTCGGCGCGGATCATCGTCGGCGCGATGCTAGCAGATGCGGCCGGTGCCGCATACCCGCGCGCGGCAGACGGCACGTCCGACCCGTGGCACGCGGCCACGAGCCGGACACCAGCGGGTGACGGCCTGGTGGCGAACGGCGCGGCTCGGGGGGCCGAGCGGCGACTCGGCGATGCACGCGTGCGTCTCCACGGGTTGGGGTGTAGTCGCCGGGACCACGAAGCGCTGTGAGTTGCCGCGCTTCGGATCGATGACAAGACGGGAGCTGGCGGGCTGGAGCGCCGTCAGCTTCGCGCGCATCTCGCGGCCCGTCACCGCCGCCGGGGCAGCGGGGCCTCGTTGCGCAGGATGCGTGTGTCGCTCCGGACGCCCGAACCGACGAGGACGACCTGGCCCCGGGCGGCATCGTGACGCGCGCTGAACACCGCGAACGACTGCGCGAGGGCCGGGCTCGCGGTGAGCGCCAGCAACGCGCAGAAGATGAGGAAGAGACCAATGACTCGCGGCATGCCGGGGGAACGCATGCCCCTGATAGCAGCAGCGCCAGACGCGGCGCGAGTGCGGGGCTGTACAGCGGACGCGACGCTACTTGGCGGCCGGTGCGCAGGCCGACGACACCATCGTGACCGACGTCACGTTCACGCGGCTGACCGGCGTGGCCTTGATGAGCAGCCCCTTCACGAGCACGGTGTGGCCCTTGTGCGCCGGCAGGTCGAATTCCGACACACCGATGAGGCGGTAGGACGCGGTGCCCGACGTCGGCCCCTTGATGGCTTCGCCGGCCGGCGGGCCGTTGGCGATGCTCGGCACGGGTTCGGTCGCGTTCGTGAGCGACCAGTTCGTGCCCTGCTCGGCCAGGCAGCCGGTGACGGCGACGATCGGCACCTTCTGCGCCGGTGCCTGCGCGCGCACGCCGACGGTGGTCGCGGCGGTGATCGCCACGGCCGCGGCCAGGGTCGCGAGAGAAGAACGCGTCATTTCGAAGACTCCTTGCGCCACCACGGATTCCCGTAGTTGGTGAACGCCCCGCCATCCACCGAGAGGGTGTACTGCGTGCGGTAGTTGAGCGGCGAGAGCAGCCGCATGACGCTGTTGAGGCGCACGCTCTGGCCCTTCACGGTGAAGGGCGCACTTTCGAGGCGGATGGTGAACTGGCCGCCGAGATCGCCGTTGACCGTGCCCTTCTGCGTGTACGAGAAGCCGCGGCTGTCGGTCACCGTGCGGGTGAGTGCGTGCCCCTCGCGGTCGTACTCGAACACCTCGGTGATGGTGACGGCGCCACCGGTGTGTTCGGCCTTCGTCACCGCCTCGAACGTCGTCGGGCTCTTCTGCGTGTAGACGGTCGTGCCGCTCAGCACGTCGGCCGGGCCGAGCGGACCTTCGGGGTAGTCCCACGTGACGTTCCAGCTGCCCTTGAAATACAGCCAGAAGTCGAGCAGCGGCGCCGGGTCGTCGGGTTTCGTCGGCCGCCCGAGCGTCGGCACCTGACTCTTCAACTGTTCCTGCGGCGTCTGCGCGCCGGCCGGTGCGGCCAGGCCGAGGCCGACGAGCAGCGCGGCGGCGCCCTGAGCGATGCGACGTGTAGTCATGCCTGCAACGGAGCCTCGAACACGCGCGGTCACTGCCGCTGGCGGGGCTGTTCGCTCGTGGGCCGCTTCACGGCCTTTGTCAGATCCTGGCTGTCGACCGAGAACTGCGTCGTCGGCTGGTACATCTCATCCCAGCTCTGTTCCGACCAGTAGACTTCCTTCTCGGGCGCCGGGTTCCACTTGTTGTTGATCGAGTTGTCGTAGATGGCGACGTTCGTGATCTTGCTGCCGGCCGGAATCTTCAGCGGCGCCGCCAGTTCGTACTGGATCTGCCAGTTGAAGTCGAAGTTCGGCACGTCGAGGATGACCTCCTCGCGGCCGTCCGGATACGTCACCCACCACTTCATGCTCCTGCCGCGCAGGTGCATGTGCGGCGTGAGCGCGTAGAGCGTGATCGGCTCGTTGACGGGCGTGATGCCCATCATCTTGTAGTCGGCCACGTACGGCGGAATGGTGGGCGTCTTGCCGCGCCGGCCGGTCGTGTCGTCCGATTCGTAGAGCACTTCCTTGCCCTGCGCGAAGTAGAGGCCGCGGCCGCCGCTGCCGGGCACGGGATCGCCGGCCTGCAGGTTCAGCACTTCCTGACGCACCGGGCCCTTGGCCCACCACAGCCCGAGCTTGCTGCGATCGGTCTCGGGCTGACCGGTGGGGTTGTAGTGCATCACCCAGCGCACGTACTTCCCGGCGGGCACGCGCTTGGCGTAGCCGTCGGGATACCGCTCGTAGCCGCGGCCGGGCACGTAGGAAATGATCTTGTCGGCACCGGCGAGCGGCGTGCCGTCGCCCGAGGTGGCCTTCTTGCCCATCGGCACGTTCGGCGGCACCTGCTTGCCGTCCGGGTCGTAGAGATAGCCGTCCTTCGCGGTGTAGCCGTCGGGGATGTCGACGATGTAGACGCCCGAGTGGTGCACGACGCTGAAGTTGCTCGGCCGGATTTCGACGCCGGTCGCGAACTTGTCTTCGCTGAACGGAATCTTCTCGTAGAAGTAGAGGTAGGGTTCCTGCGCGTCGGGCTTCACCGTCCACGCCACCGGCTGCTCGAAGACGAAGTCGGGTTCGCCGAGCTGCCAGCCCGAAGCGAAGGTGGGCGCGGGTGGCAGATCGGCCGGGTTGCCGCGCGGCGCGCCGCTCGTGGCCCAGGCGACGAGCGTGTCGATCTCGGCCTGCTGCAGACTGCGATCGTTGCCCATCTTCATGCTGTGCGCGGCATCGGCGGCCCACGGCGGCATCTCGCGCTTCACGACCTTGTCCTTGATCGAGCGCGCCCAGGGCCGCGTGGTTTCGTAGCTCTGGAATGACATCGGGCCGATCTCGCCGGGCCGATGACAGCTCACGCAGTGCTTGTTCAGGATGGGTGCGACGTCCTTCGTGAACGTCGGACCGGCCGGGGCCGTGCCCTGCGCCGCGACATCAGTCGTCAACCCACACGAGAGGACCCACGCACCCGCCAGCACGCTCAGCGTACGCTTCATCTGGAGCTCCTTCGCCGGACCTGGCCGACCCCGGGGGGGCGCCGCCGGTCCTGCGACAATCCGCCACACCGCCCTAGCCTCCACATTTCGCGGGCGAATGGCAAGCGAAAACCCCGCGCATGGGTTGCGGCTGAATCCTTTTCCGGCCGGCCGGCTCTATGTCTCGTGAACGACGGAGGAGGAACCCATGGCGAGCTTCTTTGCGGTGAACGAACATCCGGTGGAACGTGTGGCGCGGGTCGGCCTGGGCGTGGCGCTCGTGGCGCTGGCGGCCATGGGCACGATTGGCCCCTGGGGCTACATTGGCGTGGTGCCCATCCTGACCGGCCTTGCCGGGACGTGCCCGCTCTATTCCGTGCTGGGATTCTCGACGTGTCCGATCCGGAAGCCGGGCGCGTAAGCGACGAGGCGCTGCTCGCGCGCGCGGCCGGCGGCGACCGCGCCGCGTTCGACGACCTGGTCGTGCGCCACGCGCCGGCCGTGCTCCGCCTCATCCGTGTGCACGTCGGCCGGCCGGCCGAGGCGGAGGATGTGCTGCAGCAGACGTTCCTTGCCGCGTGGCGCGGGGCGACGGCCTTTCGTGGCGCGTCGAGCGTGCGCACGTGGCTCTTCACGATCGCCCGGCACAGCGCGTGGCGGCGCCGCGACGACGTCCGCCGGCACGACGCGGCCGAAGTGCCGCTCGACGAGCTGGGCGTGCGGGCGGGATGGGGCAGCGAGGATCCGGAAACGCTGGCGCTCGCCGCCGAGCGGCGCGACCTGCTGCGGACGGCCTTCGAGGCGCTCGACCCGCTCGACCGCGAAGTGCTGACGCTGCGCGACCTGGAAGGGCAGTCGGGTGAGGAGACGGCGGCGCTCCTCGGTCTGAGTCTCGCGGCGATGAAGAGCCGGCTGCACCGCGCGCGGATGACGCTCGCGGCGCGTGTGAACGAGGAGGTGGCCCGTGCGACCCGACGAACGTGAGGTGGCGGGACTGACGTGCGCGCAGGTGATGCACGCGCTCAGCGACTACGCCGAGGGCGACGTGCCGGCGGACCTGCGGGCCCGCATCGAGGCGCACGTGGCCGGCTGCCGCCAGTGCGAGCAGTTCGGCAGCGGGTTCACGGCGCTGCTGGCCGGCATGCGGCGCGCACTCGCGACACCTGATCCGCTGGATGACGACGTGGTGGCGCGGCTGCGCCGGGTGGTCGCGACGTCGCCGGCGTGAACGTGGCGCGGCGAGCCGCGCCGTGGCGCGTGCGGTTGGGTATGATGCCGCCACGATGACGATCCGCCGCGCCGTGCTGTTCACGCTCCTGCTCCTGACATCGGCCTGCGGACGCGCCAGTGAGGCGCCGCCCCCGTCGGTAGAGCCGGCCGCCGCGGCCGCGCCGGTGCTGGCGTCGCTCGCGGTGGCCGACCTCGACGCGTTCATCAGCGCCACCGTGGCCGCGCAGCGCGCCATCGGCGTGAGCGTGGGCGTGATGCAGAACGGCCAGGTGATCTTCGCCAAGGGCTACGGCCTGGCGCGCGTGGCCGACAAGACGCCGGTGGCGGCCGACACGCTCTTCGCCATCGGCTCGGTCACCAAACAGTTCACGTGCGCCGTGGCGCTGCAGCTCGAACAGGAGAAGAAGCTGTCGTTCGACGATGCGGTGGCGCGTTACGAGCCGGGGCTGACGCGGGCGGCCGACATCACCGTGCGCGACATCGGCGGCATGGTGTCGGGGTATCGCGACTACTATCCGCTCGACTTCGTGGACCGGCCGATGGCGGCGCCGCGCGCGAGCCTCGACATCGTGCGCGACTTCGCGGCGCGTCCGCTCGACTTCGAACCGCGCGCCCGCTATTCCTACAGCAACACCGGCTACCTGCTGCTCGGCGCGATTGCCGAGCGGGCCGGACGGGAGCCGTTCGCGGCGCAGCTCGACCGTCGGCTCTTCACGCCGCTCGGCCTCGCGCACACGCGGTACGAACCGGCGCGCGGCGGCGCCGGCATGGCCGAAGGCTACACGCCGCTCGGCCTTGGCGATGCCGAACCGGCGGTACCCGAAGGCACGGGCTGGATCGGCGCCGCCGGCGGCATCTGGTCTACGCCGGGCGATCTGCTCACGTGGGATCTCGCGCTCATGGACGGCCAGGTGATGTCGCCGGCGTCGTGGGCCACGATGACCACGCCGCGCCGGCTCACCGACGGGCGCACGAGCGGCTACGGCTGCGGGCAGTCGATCCGCGACCGCGGGCCGGCGCTCGTGCTGCAGCACGGCGGCGCGGTGAGCGGCTTCGGCGCGCGCAACGCCATGGTGCCGTCGTCGCGCTCGGCGGTCGTGGTGATGGCGAATGCCGACTGGGCCGGCGGCGTGCTCGACACGATCGAGAGCGCCGTGCTCGCAAAGCTCATGCCGGTGGCCGACGCACCCACGGTCAGCGGGGGGCCGGCGCGCGAGGTGGCGCTCGACCTGCTCGCGCAGATCCGCAAGGGCGAGGTGAATCGCGCGCTCCTCGGCGACGAATACAGCGCCTTCCTGACCCCGGCGCGCCTGGCGGTCATGTCGACGTCGCTTGCCGACGCCGGTGACGTGCGCGACGTGCAGCCCGGCGCGATCCGCGAACGCGGCGGCATGGAGGTCTCGACCCTCGCGCTCACGGTGGGCACGACGCCGGTCACGACGCTCATGTACCGCACGCCCGACGGCAAGGTGCAGGAGTTCCTCTTCAGCCGCCGCTGAAGACTCGTGTCAGACCCCGTCATGCAGAGGGGACGGGCGGTGGCAGCTGGGCGAAGTGGGCGCCGCTCGCCTCGACGACGCCCATGACCGCGAGCAGCACCTCCTGGCGCGCGACGCGGAAGGCGTCGTAGTCGGTCGTCGCGATCCAGCAGAGGATCTCGATGTCGATGGTGGCCGGGCCGAGGTTCGCGAGTTTCGCCACGACGACGTCGGGCCACACGAGCGGATGCGCGGTGAGCGCCTGCTCGATGCCGGTGATCACCTGGCGCACCTGCGCGGCGCTCGCGCCGTAGCCGAGCGTGATGGTCGTGCCGAGGCGGATGCGATCGCGCGGCGCGTACGACTCGATGCGCGAGTCCGCCAGGCGCCCGTTCGGGATCGTGACGAGCGTGCGGTCGAGCGTGCGGATGCGCGTCGATCGCGCGCCGATGTGTTCGACGGTGCCGACGATGTCGTCGACCTTCACCGTGTCGCCGACGCGGCACGGCTGGTCGGTGGCAAGCGCAATCGACCCGAAGAGGTGCTCGACGGTCTTCTGGGCGCCGAAGGCGAAGGCGATGCCGCCGATGCCGAGCCCGGCCACGACCGTGGTGACCGGATAGCCGAAGGTGGCGGCGGTGGTAACCGCCCCCGTCACCATCACCGCCGCCTTGAGCAGATTGCCGCCGACGAGCAGCATCGAGCGGGCCGACGGGTCGCCGGCCGCCCACGAGCGCTCGACGATCATCTCGATGAGCGTGTCGACCGACCGCCACAGCATCCAGAAGATGGCGATGACGCCGGCGGCCGTGAGCACGGCGACGGCAAAGCGCGACGCGCCGGCTGGCAGTTCGAGGAATGGCAGGGCGAGGGCGGCGACCGCCGTGGCGCACACGGCCGTGAGGGCCGGGCCGATCTTCTCCAGCCAGCGTTCGTCCCATGCCGAACTCGTGCGGCGCGCCACGCGCATGAGCAGCCCGCGCACGAGCGCCCCGAGCACGCGCCCGGCTGCCCACGCGCCGGCCACGAGCAGCGGCAGCGCCAGCCACTGCCACCAGAGCAGGCCGCGCGGGCCCACCGAGTGCCACACATCCGGCAGAGTCATCGAGGTCACACGAAGTCTCGTCCGTAAGTCTACGACGCGGGCACGACGTGCGCGGCGGCGTCACGCCCGCCGAGGCGATGCCTTGGCGCCGGTCTCGGCAGCATCGAGTCCGGCACGCTGGCGGCCCCGATCGAGGCGCTCGTTGCCGGGCCGGTCCGGCGGGCGCCAGACCACAGTCAAGTCGCACGCGCTTCAGCCGATGTCCGTGAGGGGCGAACCCGGCACCGGGGCGCCGTCTGTCAGGAGCACGTGTTCAGATGTCCACGATCGCCCACGTCGGCACCAGTCATCACGTCGACTCGACGGCCGCCGGCGCCGAAGCCGCGGCCCTCGCCCTGGGGCCGCTTGCCGGCCGCGCGGCTGCGGTGGCGCCCGGCTTGGCCTCGGCGGATCACGATCGTGCCGCGCTGCTCGCCGCCGTGCAGGCGGCGCGGCCCGGCGTGCCGGTCGTCGGCTGCTGCTGTGAAGGTGTCATCGCGCGGAACGACTCGAATGACGGCACGGGACTCGGCCTCGCCATCAGCCACGGGCTGCGCCGCCTGACGGGCAGCGTCATCACGGCCGAGGCCACGCTGGGACATGGCTCGACGTTCACGCGGCGCCTGCCGGCCGGCTGCACCGGCCCGCGTGAGGCGATGGCGCGATGAACGTCTCGCAGCTCCTCTGGACGGACGACACGGGCTGGACGGCCACTGCTGGCGGCCGTGCCTCCGCAGCCGCCGGTCTCGTCATGGTCTTCGGGGAGGGCCGCGCCCTGGCCGACGCGGCGGTCCTCGCGCCGCTGCGCGCGCGGTATCCCGAGGCCGTCGTCTTCGGCTGCTCGACGTCTGGCGAGATTGCCGGCACGACTGTCCGCGAGGGCAGCGTGGTGGCGACGGCCCTCGACTTCGCGGGCACGCGCGCGCACCTGGCGTGCACGTCCCTCGAAAGCGAGGGTGACAGCTTCTTTGCTGGCCGGCGGCTCGCGCTGGACCTCACCGCGCCGGGTCTCACGCACGTCTTCGTGCTGTCGGACGGTCTGTGCGTGAACGGCAGCCAGCTGGCGGCCGGACTCGCGGCCGGCGTCGGCGCCGACGTCATCGTCACCGGCGGCCTCGCGGGCGACGGTACCGACTTCGCCCGCACGTGGGTGGTGGCGGGGGATACGGTGAGCAGCGGCATCGCCGCGGCCGTCGGCCTCTACGGCTCGCGGCTGCGCGTCGGCTGCGCCTCGCTCGGCGGCTGGGAGTCGTTCGGCCCGGAGCGCACGGTCACGCGCGCCCGCGGCAACGTGCTCTACGAACTCGACGGGCAGTCGGCGCTCGGTCTCTACGCGAAGTATCTCGGCGCGCATGCGGCAGCGCTGCCCGCCTCGGCGCTGCTGTTTCCGCTCGCCGTCCGCGAGCCGGGGCAGGACGCGGTCGTGCGCACGGTGCTCGCGGTGGACGAAGCGCAGCAGTCGATGACCTTCGCCGGCGACATCGCCGAAGGGGCGCAGGCGCGCCTGATGAAGGCCAAGTTCGACCGCCTCATCGACGGCGCCACCGGCGCGGCGCGCATCTGCCGGACGGCGACCGCCGAGGCGACCGCCGAGTTCGCGCTGCTCATCAGCTGCGTCGGCCGCAAGCTCGTGCTCAAACAGCGCACCGAAGAAGAGGTGGAAGCCGTCCGCGAGGTGATCGGCCCGGACGCGGCGATGACCGGGTTCTATTCCTACGGCGAGATTTCGCCGTTCACTCCCGGGGCGGCCTGTCGTCTGCACAACCAGACGATGACCATCACCACGTTGTCGGAGGGCTGAGACGCCCGTGCACGCACTCCTCCAGCGGCAACTGCGACGGTATCTCGACGGCGTCGATCTCGCGGCAGCGCCGTGGCCGGCGTTTCTCGAGGCCGTCGACCGGAGTTACCTCGAGGCGGACATCGATCGCAACCTCGTCGAGACGGCGATGGAGATCAGCTCGCACGAGCTGCTGCAGGCCAACGCCGAACTGCGCGGCCTCGTGCAGGCCTTTCCCGATCTCATCCTGCACGTCGGCGCCGACGGCCGCATCACCTCGTGCCGCGGCCGCGCGACGCGCGCCTTCGCCGTGCCCACCGGCGGGCTGGTCGGGCACGAGCTGCGCGCCTTCTTCCGCGCCGGCGAGCAGGCGGCCTTCGATGACGCGATGGCCGCCGCCCGCCAGCCGGGCGCCGTCGTCACCGTCGAGCACACGAGCGACGACCGCCCGCCGAACGTGCACGAGATGCGTCTGGCCGCCATCGGCGAGGGCAGCGTGGTGGCGATCGTGCGCGACGTGACCGACGCCCGGCGCAGCGAAGACCTGCGCCTGGCCAAGGAGGGCGCCGAAGCCGCCAGCCGCGCCAAGAGCGCGTTCCTCGCCAACATGAGCCACGAACTGCGCACGCCGCTGAACGCCATTCTCGGCTACAGCGACATGCTGGCCGAAGAGGCGCCGGCCGACATGCGCGAGGATCTGCAGCGCATCCACCGCTCGGGCCGGCACCTGCTCCAGATCCTGAACGCCATGCTCGACATCGCGCGCATCGAGGCCGGCATGGCGCGCATCGAGATCGACGCCGTCGAGGTCCGCGCCTTCGCCGCCGAGGCCATCGCCGCCGTGCGCGGCGCCGCGACCCAGAAGGGCCTGACGCTCGATGTCGTCGTCGGGCCGGGGGTGCGCCTCATCCAGACCGACCGCGTGAAGCTGCTGCAGGTCCTGCTCAACCTGCTCGGCAACGCCGTCAAGTTCACCGAACAGGGCCACGTCACGCTCGACGTGCAGGCGGCCGACGCCGACGGGCAGCCCGGCGTGACGTTCGCGGTGCGCGATTCCGGCATCGGCATCCCGGGCGAGATGCTGCCACGCCTCTTCCAGGACTTCGCGCAGGTGGATGAGTCGAACACCCGGCGATTCGGCGGCACGGGCCTTGGCCTGGCGCTCTGCCGGCGTCTGTGCGGGCTGCTCGGCGGCCGCGTGGGCGTCGACAGCACGCTGGGGTCGGGCTCGACCTTCTCGGTGTGGATGCCGCGTCACGGTGCGGCCGCGGCCGACCGCGCGGACACGCCGCCTGCGTCCGCGGAGCGTGTGGCATGAGCGCGCGTCTGCTGCTCGTCGAAGACAACGAAGCCAACGCCGACCTGTTGTCGCGCCGCCTGCACCGGCAGGGCTTCGACGTGCTCCTCGCCTCCGACGGCCTGCAGGCCGTGGACGTGGCGACGAGCGCGCAGCCCGACCTCGTGCTGATGGACATCAGCCTGCCGGAGATCGACGGCTGGGAAGCGACGCAGCGTCTGAAGGGCGCTGCCGCCACGGCTGCCATCCCGATCATCGCCCTCACCGCGCACGCGATGGTGGCCGACCGCCAGAAGTGCCTCGACGCCGGCTGCAACGAGTTCGAGACCAAGCCGATTGATCTGAAGCGCCTGCTCGCGAAGATACACGCCCTGCTCGGGGCGAGGACGACGCCATGACTGCCTCCCGTGTCCTGCTGGTCGATGACGAAGCCGTGAACCGCGACATGCTGTCGCGCCGTCTCGAGCGGCGCGGCTACTCGGTGGGGACCGCCGCCTCCGGCGCCGAAGCCCTCGAGGCCATCGAGCGCGAGCCGTGGGCGGCCGTGCTGCTCGACGTGCAGATGCCGGGGATGAGCGGCCTCGAGGTGCTGCAGAAGGTGCGCGAGCGCTGGAGCGCCGCCGAACTGCCGGTGCTCATGGTGACGGCCAAGGACGGCAGCGAGGCCATCGTGGCGGCGCTCGATCTCGGCGCCAACGACTACGTGACCAAGCCTGTGGACTTTCCGGTGGCCGTGGCGCGCCTGCGCACGCACATCGCCCGCAAGGACGCCGAAGACCGCCTGCGCGCGAGCGAGGAGCGCTACGCACTGGCCGCCCGCGGTGCCAATGACGGGCTGTGGGACTGGGACATCGCCGCCGGGCAGCTGCATCTCTCGGCGCGCTGGAAGGGCATCGTCGGCTGCGACGAGGCCGAGATCGACACCGGGCCACACGAGTGGTTCGACCGCGTGCATGCCGAGGACCTGCCCCGCCTGCGCCACGATCTCGACGCGCATCTGCGCAGCCGCACGCCGCATTTCGAGAACGAGCACCGCCTGCGCCACGCCTCCGGCACGTTCCGCTGGGTCGTGGCGCGCGGCATCGCCGTGCGCGATCGCCACAACACGCCGGTGCGCATGGCCGGGTCGCTCTCGGATATCACCGCCAACAAGGTGGTGGATCCGCTGACCGGCCTGCCCAACCGCATGCTGCTGCACGACCGGCTCGAGCACGTGCTGAGCCCGAGTGAAGCCTCGGGGCTCGGGCCGTGCGCGGTGCTGCTGCTCGATCTCGATGGCTACCAGCTCGTTGCCGACGGGCACGGCCAGGGCCATGCCGACGAACTGCTGCGGGCCGTGGCGCTACGGCTCGAGTCGTCGCTGCGGCTCACCGACGCCGTGGCCCGGCCGGCCGACATCGCCGCCCATACGCTCGCCCGTCTCGGCGGCGACGAGTTCGTGCTCGTGCTGCACCAGGTGTGCGATGCGGTGGATGCCACGCGTGTCGCCGAACGCCTGCAGCGCGCGCTGGTGCGCCCCTTCGTCATCCACGATGTGGAGATCTTCATCTCGGCCAGCATCGGCATCGCCCTCGGCCGCCCCGGCGCCACGCCCGACGACCTGCTGCGGGATGCCGACACCGCGATGACGAAGGCCCGCGCGCACGGTCGCGGCCGCATCGAGGTGTTCGAAACCGGCATGCGCCGGCAGGTGCTTGAGCGGCTGCAGCTCGACGCGGCGCTGCGCATCGGCCTCGAGAACCACGAGTTCCTGCCGTACTACCAGCCGATCGTCGACCTGGGCTCGGGCGCCCTCGTGGGCTTCGAAGCGCTGATCCGCTGGCAGCGCGCCGGCGGCCGTATCGTGTCGCCTGCGGTGTTCGTGCCGACGCTCGAGGAGAGCGGTCTCATCGTGCCGGTGGGCCGGCAGTTCGTCGAAGACGTCTGCGCGCAGCTGCGCGCGTGGCGCGAACAGAGTCCCGAGAGCCGCCACCTGTGGGTGAACGTCAACTTCGCGAGCTCGCAGTTCGCCGAGCCTGACGTGCTCGGGACACTGATGGCCGCCATCGACAAGGCCGGCCTCGGGCCCGACGACATCGTGGTCGAGATCACCGAGTCGGCGGCCATCGGCGACATCGATCGCGCCGCCGAAACGCTGCGGCAGTTCCGCGCCGCCGGCCTGCGGGTGGTGCTCGACGACTTCGGCACCGGCTACTCGTCGCTGTCGTGGCTCCACGAGCTGCCGATCGCCGGCATCAAGCTCGATCGCTCGTTCATCGCCGGCGAACGGTGCCATCCGGCCATCCTCGCCGCCGTCGTCTCGCTGGCCGCGCAGCTCGGGCTCACCGTGACCGCGGAAGGCATCGAGACCAACGCGCAGCACGCACAATTGCGCGAGCTCGGCTGTGGCTACGCCCAGGGGGACCGCTTCGCCAGGCCGCTCGACGCCGAGGCCGCCGGCGCCCTCATCCGCCGCCAGCCCACGTGGCTGCCCGACGCCGCCGATGACGCGGCGGCGACTGCGGCGTAACCGCGGCGGGCGGCACCCGCTGCGGACTTGGCCGCGGGGCGCGGGAGCGGTAGACTCGTCGCCATGCGTGCGCTGCTCTGTGCTCTCGCGGTCGTGCTGAGTGCGTGGCCGGCCGGTCACGCCGCCCAGCCGGCGCCCTCGGCCGTCTCTGCCTGGGTGGCCGTGCCGGCCGCCGGCGCCACGACGGCTTCGGCCTACGTCGAGGTCTCCAACCCGACGATGTACGAGATCTACATCACCGGCGCCACGACGGATGCCGCAGCCAGGGTCGAACTGCGCGCCGGGGCGAGTGGCGGCGCCGAACCGGCCGTCGTCCCCGAGTTCCCGGTGCCGGCCTACGGCAGCACCCAGGCGGCCGCGACCGCGCCGCACCTCCGGCTCGTCGGCCTCAGCCGGCCGCTCGCCCCCGGCGACACCGTGCAGCTCACGCTCACGACCGACGGCGGCGCTACGTTGAAGGTGGCCGCGCCTGTCCGCCAGCCCTGACTGTCCCCACGCCTCGCGATTGACGCAGAATAGAGACCGTCGCCCGTCCGGCCGCGCCGTCATGGCTGGCCGGGGGCCGAATCCCGCAGTTCGATCCAGAGGAGTACAGCGCATGAAGAAGTTGATGTTCGCTCTCGCGGCGGTGATCGTCGCGGCCGGGGCCTTCACGTCGGCTCAGCAGGGACAGCGCCGCGCGCCGGACCCGCGCTCGATGGGCGGCGGCGACTGCCGCGACAACACCTACAACTGTGCCGACACGCCGAATCCGCTGCCGGCGGCGTCGACCGTGTGGCTCGAAGAGATGACCTGGATGGACGTCCGCGACGCCCTCAAGGCGGGCAAGTCCACGGTCATCGTCTCGACCGGCGGCATGGAGCCGAACGGCCCGTGGCTCGTCACTGGCAAGCACAACTACGTGCTGCACACCAACTGCGAGGCCATCGCCCGCAAGCTCGGCAACGCCCTCTGCGCGCCGATCGTGAAGTTCGTGCCCGAAGGCGGCATCGAGCCGAAGACCGGCCACATGACGAGCCCCGGCACCATCACGGCGCGGGAAGAGACCTTCCAGATGCTGCTCACCGACATCGCCGAGAGCCTGCAGGCGCACGGCTTCAAGACGGTGGTCTTCATCGGCGACAGCGGCGGCAACCAGAAGGGCCAGCAGACGGTGGCCGACGCGCTCACGAAGAAGTGGGCCGGCAAGGCCGTGGCCCTGCACATTCCCGAGTACTACACCTACAACGTGGTCACGAAGCACTTCGAGGACCAGGGCGCACTGCCGAAGGATCGCAAGAGCGACGGCATGCACGACGATCCCGTCATCACGCTCAACATGTTCATCGACGACCCGAACTCGGTGCGCTACGACGCCCGCGTGAAGGCCGGCAAGGCGACGATCGACAGCGTGTCGATCGCCGACCGCGCCAAGTCGACGGATCTGGCGAAGAAGATCGTCGCCTTCCGCGCCGACTACACCGTGGCCGCCATCACCAAGGCGCTCGCGGCGAAGTCGTCGATGCAGTAGGTCCGCGTCCGGACGCGCCGGCGGCCCGCCGCCGGCGCGCGCCCGCCGCCGCGGCGGACCGTCCTCTCCCTTCGTCCCGAGGTGCCCCTGCGGTGATCGGCACGACCATCGGCCCGTATCGGGTCCTGCGTGAACTCGGGCAGGGCGGCATGGGCACCGTCGTGGTCGCGGAAGACACGCGCCTCGGCCGCCACGTCGCCCTCAAGACCGTCTCCGGCGCCCGGGCCGGCACCTCCGGCGGCCGCGCGCAACTGCTCGACGAAGCCCGCGCCGCCGCCGCCCTCACCCATCCCGCCATCGCCGCCGTCCACGACGTCATCGAACACGACGGCAACATCGCCATCGTCTTCGAACTCGTCGAGGGCGAGACGCTCGCCGCGCGCCTCGCCAGGGGCCCGCTGCCCGAGCCGCTCGCCGTCAGCATCGCCGTGCAGATCGCCGACGCCCTCGCCGTCGCCCACGGCGCGCGCGTGCTGCACCGCGATCTCAAGCCGTCGAACATCATGCTGGCGCCCGGCGGCATCGTGAAGATCCTCGACTTCGGCATCGCGCGTTTCCGCCCCGTGGGCCACGAGGCCCCGGCGGGGAAGGACGGCGACGAGGGCTTCATGGGCACGCCCGGCTACGTCGCGCCGGAGCAGTGGACCGGCAAGGCGGTGGACGAACGCGCCGATCTCTACGCCCTCGGCGTCGTGCTCTTCGAGATGCTCACCGGCAAACGCCCGTTTCCCGAGCGCGAGCCGTTCACGCTGGCGCTGGCCGCCATCGACCGCATCGCCCGCCGCGTGTCGTCGCTGCGCCCGGGCGTGTCGCCGGCGCTCGACAAGCTCGTGGCGCGGCTGCTCGCCGCTGACCCGGGGCTGCGGCCGCCGCGCGCGCGCGTTGTGGCCGACGAATTGCGGGCGCTCCTCGCGCCGCCGCCGGCGGCGCCGCCGCCGCCCTGGCAGGTGTGGGCGGGCGTGGCCGTGTTCGCGCTGGCCGTGACCGGCGGCGCGCTCTGGTGGTTCCTGCGCCCGGTGCGGCTCGACGTGCGCAACCCGGTCATCGCTGTGCTGCCGCTCGCCAACGAAACCGGCGACCCCGCGAGTGACTACCTCGCGGCTGGCGTCGCCGACAGCCTCGTCACGAGCCTCGCCTCGTTTCCGGCGGTGACGACGCTCTCGCGCGCGATGGTGGCCGAGGCCCGCGCGCGCGACTCGACGCCGAGCGCCATCGCCCGCGATCTCGGCGCCACGCTGCTCGTCGATGGCACCGTGCAGCGGCAGGACGACAAGCTCAGCATCGCCATCAGCCTCGTGTGGCCGGATGGCCGCATCGCCTGGCGCGAAGCGGCGGAAGGCCCGGCGCGCGATGTGTTCGCCATCCAGGCGCGGCTCGCGAGCGCGCTCGTGAGCGCGCTCAGCGTGCAGATGTCGGCCGACGACGAAGCCCGCCTCGAGACGCCGCCGACGTCGAATGCCAACGCGCTCGATGCCTACTGGCGCGGCCGCGCGCTGCTCGAGCGGCGCGACACGCCGGGTAATCTCCAGCTCGCGGAGGTCGCCTTCCGCGAGGCGCTGCGGCTCGATGCGCGGTTCGTCGACGCGCACGTCGCGCTCAGCGAGACCTACTGGGAGCTCTACAACACGACGCGCGATCGGCGCTGGGTGCCGCAGGCACAGCAGGAATCGGCCACCGTGCTGGCACTGGCGCCGGACGTGGCCGCCGTGCGCCTCGCGCTCGGCATCACGCTCACGAACAGCGGCCGCTACGGCGAGGCCGTGCAGGAGCTGCAGCGCGCGCTCGCCATCCGGCCGAACGATGACGAAGCGCGGCGCTATCTGGGCAAGGCGCTCGCCGCGGCCGACCGCACCGACGAGGCGGTGGCCGAATGGCGCAAGGCGCTCACCATCCGGCCGAACAACTGGCAGGCCCTCAGCGACATGGGGCGGGCGCTCTTCGGCAAGGGCCGGCTCGCCGAGGCCGAAGCGACCTACCGGCAGCTCGTCGCGCTCAATCCCGACAACGTCATCGGGCACCAGGGGCTCGGCACCGTGCTGCACCGGCTGAAGCGCATTCCCGAAGCGCTCGAGTCGTACGAACGCGCTACCGCAATCACGCCCGCCGCGCAGACGCTCTCGAATATGGGCACGCTCTACTACGAGCGCCGTGAGTACGGGAAAGCGGTGGAGGCCTACCGCCGCGCGATTGCGATCCGGCCGAACTCGGCGCCGACACATCGCAACCTCGGCGACCTGCTCACGCAACTCGGCCGGCAGGACGAAGCGCTCGCGGCCTACCAGCGCGCCGTCGAGCTGGCGGAAGCGGCGCGCGAGGTGAATCCCGCGGATGCCCAGAACCTCGCCGAACTGGCCGTCTATACGGTCAAGACGGGGCGGATCCCGGACGCGCTCGGCTACGCGGCCGAGGCGACGCGGCTCACGCCCGAGGCGCCCGCGGTCTGGTGGCTGGCGTCGCACGTCTACGCGCTGGCCGGACGCCCCGAACCGGCCCTCGACGCCCTCTCGCGGGCGCTGGCCATGGGCCGCGCGAAGGCCGATGCCCGCGAGGCGCAGGAACTGGCGTCGCTGCACGGGCACCCGGCCTTTCAGCGTCTCGTGGCCGAATAGCCGGCGACGGGGCGGGGGGCGGTCCGGGCGTCGCTGGTGTATCGTTACGGCGTCGTCCTTTCGGCAAGGAGCCGTTCACCATGTCTCGACCCAGAGTGCGCTACGCGACGATCTTCGTCTTCCCGCCGCCCGCCAAAGGCAAGGCGCCGGTTGTGAGCACGTCGCCGGAACGCCTGACCGTCCGCGCGGGCGATTACGTCGAATGGACCATCGTCGATGCCAGCGGCATGGCCGGGCAGATCTCGGTGGGCTGGGAGAAGCGCAACCCGCTCAAGGGGGCGTCCAGCAAGCCGTTTGAACGCCGCACGCGCGATGCCGTGCGCGCCAAGGTCGAACCCGGCATCTACAAGTACAACGTGCTCATGGACGGTAAGGTCGTCTTCGATCCGGAACTCGAGATCATGAGCTAGGGCCGATGTCCGCAGTGCGCCGTCATCTGCGCCGGGGCGTCGTCGCGTGGCTCGTGTGCCACGCGCTGACGTTCACCGCGCTCATGCCGCGCGACTGCTGCGCCGCGCACGCGCATGCCGCCCGCGCCGAGGCGGCGCCGGAAGGCGACGCCGGCTGCCCGATGCACGACGGCGCCGCGCCCGAGGCCGACTGTGCGATGGCCGGCACCTGCCAGGCGCCCGGCGCGGCCCTGGCCGCGGTGCTGCTCCAGGTCGCGGTGCTCGAGCCGGTGACGCACGTCACCCCACACCTGTCGCCGGTCGCGCGTCCGCATCCGCGCACGGCCTCCCCCCGCACGCTCGCCAGCCCGCCCGACGCACCACCTCCACGCCTCTGACACCACGCACTGCAGGGAAGACGGCGGAGCCGCGTGCGCGTGCTCCGCGTGGTGTGTCGTGTGGGATGAGGTGGGTCATGAACAACTGGATACGGACGGCGGCGGCGTGTGCCGCCGTGATGGTGACGGGAATCGCCGTGGCGCGCGGGCAGATGCCGCCGCCAGCGCCGGTGGCGTCGCAGCGGGATCAGGTGACACTGGCGGTGCCGCGGCACAACAACGCCGCGCCGTGGGTGGCCTCGGCGGGGCGGTTCGTCGCCGTCACCTGGGGCGCCGCGCTCGAGGGAAAGTGGGACATCTACGTGGCCACGAGTGCCGACGAGGGCCGGACGTTCGGCACGCCCGTGCGTGTCAACACCGTGGACGGCGATGGCCGTGTCGGCGGCGAGATCCCGCCGCGCGTCGCGCTGCACCTGCCGAAAGGCGCCACCGTGCCGCAGGTAGTCGTGGCGTGGAACGCGAAAGACCAGGGCACGGAGATCAAGATCGCGCGCAGCCGCGACTTCGGGAAGACGTTCGCCGCGCCGGTCTCGCTGCAGGCGCCGGGGGCGGCCGGTGATCGCGGCTGGCACGCCCTCACGATCGACGCGCAGGGCCTGGCGCACGTCGTGTGGCTCGACCATCGCGGCCTCGCCGAAGCGAAGGCGGAAGCCGGCGCGAAGGCGGGCGGCGCCGCGGCGGCCCCCGCGGGTCACGCCAGCCATGAAGCCGCAGCGCTCGACGGCGTGGCGATGGCGATGAAGTCGCGCCTGCACTATGCGACGTATGGCGAGCGTGCCACGCCCGAGCAGATGCTGGCGCCCGGCGTCTGCTATTGCTGCAAGACGGCGCTCGCTCCCACCGCGAAGGGCGTGCTCGCCACCTGGCGCCACGTCTACGACGGCAACATGCGCGACATGGCGTTCGCGCTCCTCGGCGCGCCCGGGGCCGCCGCCGCGCCGCCGCGCCTCAGCACCGACGGCTGGTCGATCAACGGCTGTCCCGACGACGGCCCGGCACTCGCCGTTGACGCCGGCGACCGTGTGCATGCCATCTGGCCCACGGTGATTCCTGGCGACGAGCCGGTGGGCGCCTTGTTCTACGCGTCGAAGGCGGCCTCGGCCCAGACCTTCGGCGCCCGCCAGCGCATCACGACGCTCGGCTCGCCGAAGCCGTCCCACCCGCAGGTGGCGGTCGACGGCGCCGGCCAGCTGTTCGTGGCGTGGGACGAAATCGTGGGCGGCGTGCGCACGGCGGCCTGGTCTCACGGCACCGCCACCGATGGCGCGCTGCGCCTCGGTGCGCCGGAGCGCCTGGCCGCGGCCGGCCCCACGCAATATCCCGTGATGGCGCCCCTCGCCCGCGGCGTCGTCGTGGCCTGGGTCAGCGGGGCCCAGGGAACGAGCGTGATTCGCCTGCGACACCTCGTCGCAGCAGGCGCGGCCGTGACGGCCGCACGATAGGAGATGACCATGACACGCATGCAGATCGGCAGTCTTTGTGTGGCCGCGGTGCTCATCGCGGTGCCGGCCCGTGCCCAGCAGCACGGTGGGCAGAAGCCGGGCGCCATGGATCACATGGACCACAAGTTCGACGATCCCGAACGCTACGCAAAGTCGTTCGACGATCCGGCGCGCGACGCCTGGCAGATGCCGGCTCGCGTGATCGAGGCGCTGGCCCTGAAGCCGGGGCAGAAGGTGGCCGACGTCGGCGCCGGCACCGGCTATTTCAGCGTGCGCCTGGCGCGCGCGGCGGCGGCGCCGAAGGTCTTCGCCGTGGACCTCGAGCCGAAGATGGTCGAGCACCTCACGAAGCGCGCCGCGGCCGAAGGCCTGAAGAACATCACCGCGGTGCAGGCCTCCACTACCAGCCCCAATCTGCCGGAGCCGGTCGATGTCGTGCTCATCATCGACACCTACCACCACATCGGCAACCGTCCGGCGTACTTCGCCGCTCTGAAGTCGACGCTCACGCCGGGCGGCCGCATTGCCATCGTCGACTTCCGTAAGGGGGCACCGGGGGGCGGTCCACCCGACGCGTTCCGCTTCACGCCCGAGCAGATCACGGGCGAACTGGCCGAGGCCGGCTACGTCCTCGATGCATCGCACGACTTCCTGCCGCGCCAGCACTTTCTCGTCTATCGCATCAAGTAGTCACCTGGAGGCTCCATGACCCGTTCGTCGCTCGCCCTGCTGTTCTCGTTCGCCCTCGCGGCGCCGGCCGCCGCGCAGGCGCCGTCACCCGTAAAGATCCGCTTCGCGATGACGGCCGCGGGTGCACCCGTGACGTGCGGCGCGAACATCAGTGGCGTGGGCACGACGAACTCCACGGTGAGCATCATCGACGCGCGGTTCTACGTGTCGCGGCTGCGCCTCGTGCGGGCGGATGGCGGCCAGGTGTCGGTGACCCTCACGCAGGACGGCCTCTGGCAGCTCGACGACGTGGCGCTGCTCGATTTCGAGAACGGCACAGGCGGCTGCGCGAACGGCACCGAGCAGACGCGCGATGTCATCGAGGGCACGGCGCCGGCGGGGCAGTACACCGGCGTGCGCTTCGACGTCGGCCTGCCGTTCGAGAAGAACCACCGCGACCAGACGCTGCAGCCGTCGCCGCTCAACCTGAGCCGGCTCTTCTGGAGCTGGAACGCGGGCTACAAGTTCATGCGCATGGACATCAGGAGCACCGGTCAGCCGCGCGGCTGGCTGCTGCACCTCGGCAGCACCGCGTGTTCCCCCACGGGCAGCCCGTCCACCGTGCCGGTCTCGTGCGCGAACCGAAACGTGGTGACCGTGGACCTGCCGGGCTTCTCGGCGGCCCGCGACGTGGTCGAACTCGACTTCCTGGCGCTCTTCGCCGGCAGCAATGTGGACACGAATACCGACAAGACCGCCCTCGGCTGCATGTCGGGTGGCAGTGACCCCGAGTGCCACGGGCTCTTCGGACAGCTCGGGCTGGCGATTGCCGATAAGGCCGCTGGTCCGCAGCAGGTCTTCCGCGTGAAGCCCGCCGCGACGCTCGCCCGGTAGGAGTGTCACGCGTGCGGGTCCGGTCTGCGCTCGTTGCCGCCACGGTGCTCTGGGGCGGCGTGTTCGCCGCCCACGTGGCGGGGCGGCAGGAGCACGTGCATCATGCGCCGGCGCAGGCGCGGATGCTCACGAGTCCGCTCGAACTCTCTGAGGCGGACCTGACCGCGGGGCAGACCACCTACGAGTCACGCTGTGCCGGGTGCCACGGCCGCGCCGGCACGGGCGGCGCCGCGCCGGCGGGCGGCCGCCCCGCGCCGTCCGACCTGACGCGTCCAGACCTCCGCACACACACGGACGGGGAGATCTACTGGGTCATCGCCAACGGCATCCCCGCCAGTGGGATGCCCGCGGCGTCGGGTCTGTCAGAGACCGCACGCTGGCAGCTCGTGGCGTGGGTGCGCAATCTCGGCGGCATCAAGCCGCCGGTGCGCGCCGCCGACGGCGGCGCCTCGTACGTGTGGGATCTGCCGCCAGGATTCCCGCGGCCCAAGGTGCCGGCCGACAACCCGATGACGCCGGCCAAGGTGGAACTAGGCCGCTATCTCTTCTACGACACGCGCCTCTCGGTGGACGGCACGTTCTCGTGCGGCACGTGCCATGAGCAGCGCCTCGCCTTCACGGATGGCAAGGCGCGCTCGAAGGGCGTCACCGGCGACATCACGCCACGCAGTTCGATGGCGCTCCACAACGTGGCCTACGCGCCGGTCTTCACCTGGGCGAACCCCACCGTGCGCCGGCTCGAAGCGCAGGCGCTCGTGCCGATGTTCGGCGAAGATCCCGTCGAACTCGGCCTGTCGGGCCAGGAGACGCAGATGCTGGCGCGGCTGGCGGCCGAGCCGCGCTACCCGAAGATGTTCGCCGCGGCGTTCCCCGGCGACCCGAAGCCCATCTCGCTGGCCAACGTCACGCGCGCCATCGCCTCGTTCGAACGCACGCTACTCTCGGGCCGATCGGCCTACGACCTCTACCGCACGAGTGCCGACCCGAAGTCCCTGTCGCCGGCCGCGATGCGCGGGGAGGACCTGTTCTTCTCAGAGAAGACCGAGTGTTTCCACTGCCACGGCGGCTTCAACTTCACCGAGACGAACGACTACGTGGGCAAGGGCTTCCTCGAGATCGAGTTCCACAATACCGGGCTCTACAACCTCGACGGCCAGGGCACCTATCCCACGCCGAACACCGGCGTGCACGCCGTGACGGAAGACCCCGAGGACATGGGCCGCTTCAAGGCGCCGTCGCTGCGCAACATCGCGCTCACCGCGCCCTACATGCACGACGGCAGTATCGCCACGCTCGCCGAGGTCATCAAACACTATGAGGCGGGCGGGCGCACGGTGGCCGACGGGCCGCACAAGGGCGTCGGCAGCGCCAGTCCGCTCAAGAGCGAGTTCGTGAAGGGGTTCGAGCTGACCGACGAAGAGCGTGCCGACCTGGTGGCGTTCCTCGAAAGTCTGACGGACCACGCGTTCATCAGCGATCCGCGCTTCGCCGATCCGTGGCCGAAGAAGGCGCCGACTTCGAAGGGGCAGTAGCCATGACCCGCCGCATCGTGCTCCACCTCGTGTTCGCCGTGGCGGTGCTGGCCGCCGGACGGGAGACCGCTGACGCCCAGACGCCGGCCCGCCAGGCCGCGTCCGACCTCTCGCGTCAGCTCATGAGTCCGTTCTGTCCAGGCAAGCTGCTCGCCGACTGCACGTCGCCGAATGCCGGCGAACTGCGCGAGGCCATCGCCGGCCGCCTGACCGCGGGGGAGACCGTATCGGCCGTGAAGTCCGACCTCGTGCGCCAGTACGGCAAGGAGATCCTGGGCGCTCCGCCGGCCGAAGGTCTGGGCTGGCTCGCCTGGATCGTGCCCGGGCTGCTCGGACTGGCATCGGCCGTGGGCATTGGCTGGAAAGTGGCGCAGGCGGTGCGCGGCTCCGGCGCGACGCCGGCCGTGGCTGTGGCGGGTGCCGCCGATGCCGGCGCGCTCGCCCAGCTCGACGACGAACTGCGCGATCTCGACTGACGGCGCCGGGTGCGGGCGCCGGGCGGGATACCATAGAGGTTTCCGCCCATGATTTCCTTTGCACGCATCGGCAAGCAGTACGGCAAACAGGTTCTCTTCGTCGACGCCTCCTTCCAGCTGAATCCCGGCGAGAAGGTGGGCCTCGTGGGGCCGAACGGCGCCGGCAAGACCACCCTCTTCCGCATGATCGTCGGCGAGGAAGCGCCCGACGAGGGCGATGTCTCCGTGCCGAAGAAGCTCTCGGTGGGCTACTTCCGCCAGGACGTCGGCGAGATGTCGGGCCGATCGGTGCTCGACGAAGCGATTGCCGGCAGCGGCCGCGTGGGCGATCTGCACCACGAACTCGAATCCCTGAACCACGCCATGGCCGACCCGGCGCGGGCCGACGACATGGAGAAGATCCTCGAGCGCTTCGGCGAAGTGCAGGAGGAGTACGACCACCTGGACGGCTACGCCCTCGAAGCACAGGCGCGCGAGATCCTGCACGGGCTCGGCTTCGAAGACGATCGCATCGACGGCGATGTTGGCGCGCTCTCGGGCGGCTGGAAGATGCGCGTGGCGATGGCGCGCGTGCTGCTCGGGCGGCCCGACGTGCTGCTCATGGACGAGCCGACGAACCACCTCGACATCGAGTCGATCATCTGGCTCGAGGCGTTCCTCAAGACGCTGCCCGGCGCGCTGCTCATGACGTCGCACGACCGCGAGTTCATGAACCGCATCGTCTCGAAGATCGCCGAGATCGACGGCGGCGAAATCACGACCTACTCGGGCAACTACGACTTCTACGAACGCGAACGCGCCATCCGCGAGACCAACCGCGAAGCGGCCTACGCGCGTCAGCAGGCGATGCTCGCGAAGGAGCAGCGTTTCATCGACCGCTTCGCCGCGCACGCCGCCAAGGCGGCGCAGGTGCAGAGCCGCGTGAAGGCGCTCGAGAAGATCGAGAAGATCGAGCTGCCGAAGCGGCGCAAGGTGGTCAACTTCGACTTCCGCCAGCCGGCGCGGTCGGGCGACCAGGTGGCCGTGCTCGAAGGGCTCACCAAGGTCTACGGCAGGCGCACCGTTCACGACGGCATGAACATGCTCATCCGCCGCGGCGAACGCTGGGCGGTGATGGGGAAGAACGGCGCCGGCAAGTCCACGTTGCTCAAGATGATTGCCGGCCAGGTGACGCCCGACGCCGGCCAGGTCACGCTCGGCGCCAGCCTGCAGATGGGCTACTTCGCGCAGCAGTCACTCGAGGTGCTGAGTCCCGACCTCACGATCGAGGAGCAGCTGCAGAAGGATTTTCCCGAAGAATCGATCGGCATGCTGCGCAGCCTCGCCGGCGCCTTCGGCTTTTCGGGCGACGACGTGGACAAGAAGATCCGCGCGCTCTCGGGCGGTGAGAAGACCCGGCTCGTCATCGCCCGCATGATGCTCAATCCGCCGAATTTCCTCGTGCTCGACGAACCCACGAACCATCTCGATCTGGCCACGAAGGAGATGCTGCTCGAGGCGCTCGCGAACTTCGAGGGCACGATGATCTTCGTGTCGCACGACCGCGCGTTCCTGCGGAAGCTGAGCAACCGCGTGCTGGAACTGGGCGGCGAGAGCGGCACCGAGGCGCAGCCGCATCTCTATCCCGGCAGCTACATCGAATACGTGGAGCGCACCGGGCACGAAGCGCCGGGCATCCACAGCTAGCGAGCGTGACTGCGACACATCGAAGCTGCCGTTCGTGACGGTCCGCGTCGCTGGCGGACGTCCCGGCGAGGATGCCGCGGCGGTGAACGAGAAGGGGCCTGCCACACATGTTGTCGTTGCGACGGTGATGATCCGTGGGCGGCGTTCCGTCCACGGTGGCGCGCACGACACCCAGGGTCTACATCGCGGTGCCGGATGGCCCGGTGGGCAGGCTCGGCAGGCGTGGCCGCGACGGACTCGTGGGGGGGGCGCCGCGGCAGGCGACGGTCAGGGCCACGAGGGCAGCACGGGCGAAGGGCGGACGCATCGACGACTCCCTGAGGGGGCGGGCGGGAGCCTGCCATCAGGCCGCACCGGCCCGGCCTGAGGAAGTCGTGAGAAACGATGGGGCGGCGTGAGCCTCTCCGGCGCGGTTTCTCGCTAATAGGGATGCGGAGGCTGCTAAACGGCCCCGTCCCGGCCGATACGGCTCGGGAGAGTGCGCGACGCCGACAGTTGTGGCAAGATCGGGGCGCCCGACACACGTACGGGCACCCTCCGCACCCCAAGGAGACATCGATGATCCGCTTCGGTCGACTCACTGCCGTCCTGCTCATGGTCGTGGCCGTGCTCGTGGGCGCGCCGACGTCGCTCTTCGCGCAGACGAAGATCCGCGTCGCCGTCATGAACTTCGAGAACAACAGCACCTGGTCCTTCTGGGGTGACAACCTCGGCGCCGCCGCCGCCGACGAACTGGCGACGCAGCTCGTGCAGACGGGCAAGTTCACGGTGCTCGAACGCCGCGAGCTGGCCAGCATCCTGCAGGAACAGAACCTCGGCGCGAGCGGGGCCGTCACCGGCGCCACGGCCGCCAAGGTGGGCAAGCTCCTGGGCGTGCAGCTCATTCTCACCGGCTCCATCACCGCCTTCTCGATGAAGCGCACCTCGATCGGCCTGCGCGGCATCGGCGGCAGTTACTCGAACGCTGAAAGCAAAGTCGACGCCCGCCTCGTCAACACCGAAACCGGCGAAGTGATGCTCGTGGCCGTGGGCCAGGGCAACAAGCGCATGGGCGGCGGCTACTTCAAGGGTGTCAACGCCGAACAGACCTTCGACCAGGGTGCGGCCCAGGAAGCCCTGCGGCCGGCGGTCGAGCAGGTGGTGGTCAAGCTCAGCGAACAGACCGCGTCGCTGCAGTCGATGACGCCGGCGGCGCCGGAAGGCCAGATCGTGAGCACGCGTGCCGGCTCCTACTACATCAACCGCGGCGCCGGCGCCGGCATCAAGGTGGGCCAGAAGTTCAACGTGCACCACGTGGTCGACGAGATCAAGGACGCCGACGGCAAGCTGCTCGACAAGGTCATCGAACAGACCGGCGTGCTCGAAGTGACGCAGGTGCTGGCCAATTCGGCCATCTGCAAGCTCGTGAGCGGCAAGGCGGCCGTGAACGACACGGTCAAGTAACCACGGCCTCCGGGCCCGGCAGACAGAACGGCGGCCCCGCCACGGCGGGCGCCGCCGTTTTCCTGTACGGCCGGGCTATAATTCCCCGTTTCCTCGTGTATCCAAGGAGTGGCGCGTGAAGAAGATCACGGTGAAGAACCCGGTCGTCGAGATGGACGGCGACGAGATGACCCGCATCATCTGGCAGAAGATCCGCGAGACGCTGATCCTGCCGTATCTCGACATCGACCTGAAGTACTTCGACCTCGGGATCGAAGCGCGCGACCAGACGAACGACCAGATCACGATTGATTCGGCCAACGCCACGAAGCAGTACGGCGTGGCCGTGAAGTGCGCCACCATCACGCCGGACGAGGCTCGCGTCAAGGAATTCGGCCTCAAACAGATGTGGAAGTCGCCGAACGGCACCATCCGCAACATCCTCGACGGCACCATCTTCCGCGAGCCGATCGTCTGCAGGAACGTGCCGCGCCTCGTGCCGCACTGGGACACGCCAGTGGTGGTTGCCCGTCACGGTTTCGGCGACCAGTACCGCGCGCAGGACTTCCACTTTCCGGGCGCCGGCACCATCACGCTCAGCTGGACGCCGGAGGGCGGTGGTGAGGGCATCACCCGCGAAGTGATCAAGACCAGGGGCAGCGGCATCGCCATGGGCATGTTCAACCTCGATGCCTCGATCGAAGGCTTCGCGCGCGCCTGCTTCACCTACGCGCTCGGCCGCAACTACCCGGTGTATCTCTCGACCAAGAACACCATCCTCAAGGTCTACGACGGCGTGTTCAAGAACACGTTCCAGGCCGTCTACGACGCCGAGTTCAAGACGGCGTTCGAGGCCAAGACGCTCACCTACGAGCACCGCCTCATCGACGACATGGTGGCCAGCAACCTGAAGTGGAACGGCGGCTACCTCTGGGCCTGCAAGAACTACGACGGCGACGTGCAGAGCGACACGGTGGCGCAGGGCTACGGCTCGCTCGGCCTCATGACGTCGGTGCTGATGTCGCCCGACGGCAAGACGGTGGAAGCGGAAGCCGCGCACGGCACGGTCACGCGTCACTACCGCATGCACCAGCAGGGCAAGCCCACCTCCACCAACCCGATCGCCTCGATCTTCGCGTGGACGCGTGGCCTCTACTACCGCGGCACGTTCGACGGCACGCCGGACGTCGTGACATTCGCCGAGACGCTCGAGAAAGTGTGCGTCGACGTGGTCGAGTCGGGCCGCATGACCAAGGACCTCGCCATCCTCATCCGCGCCGATCACCCCTACCTCACGACCGAAGAGTTCCTCGCCGCGATCGACACGGAACTCACGGCGCGGATGGCCTGAGTGTCTCTGCGCATCGTGGACCTCGCGCCGGACGACCCGGCGCAGCACATCGCGGTGGCCGACGTGCTGGTGAGCGGGTTTTCCGGCACCGGCACCGAGGTCTGGCAGACCCGCGAGGACGCCCTCGAAACCGTCGAGGAGTCGCTCGAGGACGACACGATCAGCCGCGTGGCGGTCGATGACACGGGCCGCGTCGTCGGCTGGATCAGCGCCGTCTCCACCTATGGCGGGTGGGTCTGGGAGATCCACCCGCTCGTCGTGCATCGCGACTGCCAGGGCCAGGGCGTCGGCCGCGCCCTCGTGGCCGACCTCGAAGTGCAGGTGCGTGAGCGCGGCGGCATGACCGTGTGCCTCGGCACCGACGACGAGAACGGCCGTACGTCCATCGGCGGCACGGACCTGTATCCCGATCCGCTGGCCGCGGCGACCACGCTGCGCAGCCACGGCTCGCATCCGTTCGAGTTCTACCGGAAGCTCGGCTACGCCGTCGTGGGCGTGCTGCCCGACGCGAACGGCTACGGCAAGCCCGACATCTTCATGGCGAAGCGGGTGGGCATCGTGCCGGCCGAGGACGCGCCGGTTGACGCGCTGACGGCGGAGTAGCACGGCTCCGGCGCGGGCGTCGCTGCTACACTGCGCCGCATGGTCAGACGCGTCTTCCCGTCGTCACTGCGGCTCATCCCGGCCGCGCTCATCGTTGCCGCCGTCGCCGCGCTCGGCGCGCAGCCGCGGCCCGCGCAGCCCGACTGGGCGGCCGTGGAGCCCGAAGCGCTCGGCATCTACCAGTCGCTCATCCGCTTCGACTCGAGCGTCGCCGAGAAACCGGAAGCGGACTGGCTGAAGGCGCTCTTCGACCGCGAAGGTATCCCGGCGCCGGTTCACGCGCTCGATCCGCAGCGTCCCAACGTGGTGGCGCGCCTCAAGGGCAACGGCACGAAGCGGCCGCTCCTCATCCTCGGGCATCTCGACACGGTCACCGTCGATGCCTCGAAGTGGACGTTCCCGCCCTTCAGCGCCACGCGCGACGGCGGCTTCGTGTACGGCCGCGGCGCCATCGACGACAAGGACAACCTGGCCTCGGCGGTGATGACGCTCCTGCTGCTCAAGCGGCTCAACGTGCCACTCGACCGCGACGTGATTCTGCTGGCCGAATCCGGCGAGGAAGGGCAGTCGAACCTCGGCATCGGCCACATGATGGCCGAGCACTACGGCGCCATCGACGCCGAGTACTGCATTGCCGAGGGCGGCGACACCATCCGCGAAAAGGGGCAGGTGCGCTACGCCACCGTGCAGGTGATCGAGAAGATCTCGCGCGGCGTCGACATCACGGCGAAGGGCATCTCGGGCCATGGCTCAGTACCGCTCACCTCGAACGCGATTGCGCACCTGGGCAACGCGGTGGGGAAGTTCATCAGCTGGCAGCCGGACGTGAAGCTCGACGAGACCACCGGCCGCTACTTCCGCCGGCTCGCCACCGTGGCCGCGTCGCCCGAACAGGCGGCGGCGTATCGCGACATCGTCTCGCCTGACCCGAAAGTGGCGGCCGCGGCGGCCGACTGGTTGTGGCGGAACGAGCCGCGGCACGCGTCGATGGCGCGGACGTCGGTGTCGCCCAACATCTTCACGGGCGGGTACCGGTCCAACGTCATCCCGTCGGAGGCCACGGCCCGGCTCGACGTGCGGATGGTGCCGAGTGAAGACCCGGCGGCACTGCTCGCGCAGATCACGAAAGCCATCAACGACCCGGCCGTGGACGTGCAGTTCGCCGGCGGTGCCGGCACGCGGCCGGCCATTCCGCCCACGCGGCTCGACGGCGAGCTCTTCACCACGGCGGAAGCCGCCAACCAGGCGATCTACGGCGTGCCGACGCTGCCCTCGATGAGCACCTACGCCACCGACATGTGGCCGCTGCGCGCGAAGGGCGTGCAGTGCATCGGCATTGGCGCGGGCGTGGATCTGGAAGACCAGTCCGCCGGCTACGGCATGCACGGCGACCAGGAGCGGCTGCGCGAAAGTGAATTCCAGCGCTTCGTGCGCTTCAACTGGGAACTCGTGAGCAGACTCGTCCGCGCGCGCTGACCCGCGACGCCTGCCGGTGCGGTAGAGTACCCGGCACCATGCGGAATCTCGTGCTCCGGGCCACCGCGGCCCTCGTGCTCACGTTCGCCCTCACCGCGTCGCCGGCGCAGGCGCAGAACGCCACCAGCATCCTCTTCGTCGGCAACAGCTTTACCTTCGGCTCGGGATCGGCCGTGCGCTTCTACCGCGCCGACACCGTGACCGATCTCAACAACGAAGGCATCGGCGGCGTGCCGGCGCTCTTCAAGTCGTTCACCGAGCAGGCGGGCCTGCGCTACGACGTCGCCCTCGAGACGCGCGGCGGCAGCGGCCTCGACTTCCATCTTGAGAACAAACTCGGCGTCATCGGCCAGCGGCCGTGGGACGTGGTCGTGATGCACGGCCAGAGCACGCTCGACTTCGACAAGCCGGGCGACCCGGCGAAGCTCGTGCTCACGGCGCGGCAGGTGGCCGAGTTCCTGCGCGGCCGCAATCCGAAGGTGCAGGTCCATCTCATGGCCACGTGGTCGCGCGCGGATCAGACGTATCCGCCGAAGACGGCGTGGGCCGGCAAGCCCATCGAGGCGATGGCGCGCGACGTGCGTGCCGCCTACGACAAGGCGGCCGTGGCCGCGGACGCGGCGTCGGTGCTGCCGGTGGGCGAGGCGTGGACCCGGGCGATGCAGACCGGTGTGGCCGATCCGAATCCCTACGACGGCATCGCGGCGGGCAGGGTCAACCTCTGGACCTACGACCACTATCACGCCAGCACACACGGCTACTATCTCGAGGCGCTCGTGGTGTTCGGACGGCTGACCGGCCGCGATCCGCGCTCGCTCGGCGAGAACGAGTGCTCGGGCTTCGAGCTCGGCCTGCCGCGCACCGAGGTGCGCGCGCTGCAGCAGGTGGCCTTCGATCAGCTCGCGGCCGCCGGCGGTATCCTGCCGGCGCCGCTCGTGCTGCCGAAGCCGGTGGCGCCGGAGCGCTGCCTGGCGCGGCGCTGATCGCGCCTCAGCCGAGGAACAGCCGGTAGGCCGGATTGTCGGTTTCGCGTTCGGCCGGGTAGCCGAGATCCACGAGGAACCGTTCGAAGGCCGGCATGTCGGCCGGCGGCACTTCGAAGCCGGCGAGCACGCGTCCCGGATCGGCGCCGTGATTGCGGTAGTGGAACATGCTGATGTTCCAGCGGCCGCCGAGCGCATCGAGGAAGCGCATGAGCGCGCCTGGCCGCTCGGGGAACTCGAAGCGGTAGACCTGTTCGTCGACGACGTGTGGACTTCTGCCGCCCACCATGTGCCGCACGTGCAGCTTGGCCAGCTCGTTGTCGGTGAGCTCGTGTGTCTCGCAGCCGGCGGCGACGAGCGCGTCGCGCAGCGCGGCGCCATCGGCCCGCGACTCCACCGCCACGCCCACGAAAATGTGCGCGTCGCCGCGGCCGCTCAGCCGGTAATTGAACTCGGTCACGACGCGGCGGCCGATGTGCGTGCAGAACTCGCGGAAGGCGCCGGGCCGCTCGGGGATGGTCACCGCCAGCACGGCTTCGCGCGCATCGCCCACATCGGCCCGTTCGGCCACGAAACGCAGGCGGTCGAAGTTCATGTTGGCGCCGCTCAGCACCGCGACGAGCAGGCGGTCCTCGGCCGGATGCGCCGCGGCCCAGCGCGTCACCCCCGCCACGGCGAGCGCGCCCGAGGGTTCGAGGATCGACCGCGTGTCGTCGAACACGTCCTTGATGGCGGCGCAGATCTCGTCGTTCGACACGCGCACCACTTCGTCGACGGTCGTGCGGGCGATGTCGAAGTTGTGGCGGCCCACCGTGCGCACCGCGACGCCATCGGCGAAGATCCCCACCTGATCGAGCGTCACGCGCGCGCCGGCGGCGAGCGATTGCGCCATCGCGTCGGCGTCCACCGGCTCCACGCCGATGACGGCGATGTCGGGCCGGATCGCCTTCACGTAGGCGCCGATGCCGGCGATGAGGCCGCCGCCGCCCACCGGCACGAAGATCGCGGCGGCGCGACGGCCGAGGTGGTGCCGCAGCACTTCCACCGCCACCGTGCCCTGACCGGCGATGACGAGCGGGTCGTCGAACGGGTGGATGAAGACGCGGCCCGTGGACGCCGTCAGCACCTCGCAGCGCGCCTGGGCGTCGGCGTAGCTGTCGCCGTGCAGCACGACCTCGGCGCCAAGGTCGCGCACGGCGCGCACCTTGATGGCCGGTGTGGTCTCGGGCATGACGATGAGCGCGGAGAGGCCAAGGTGCCGCGCCGAATAGGCCACGCCCTGCGCGTGGTTGCCGGCGCTCGCCGTGATGACGCCGCGGCCGCGTTCGCTCTCGTCGAGGTGCGCCATGCGGTTGTAGGCGCCGCGCAGCTTGAAGCTGAAGACCGATGGTCTGGCGCGGACGGATCGGGCGGCAGCGGCACGGTGTGCACACGATAGCAGGAACGGGCGCCGCCGCCGGCGCAGCAGGATGAGGCATCGATTCGTCCCGGCCCCGTAATACAATTCCGCCGTGTCGTCTTCCGCCGCTCCCGCTGCCAAGGCCCGCCTGTCGCCCACCACCCAGATCATGCTCGGCCTGGTCGTCGGGCTGCTCGTGGGCTACGTCATCAGCATCACCGACCCGAGCTGGGCGAACATCATCCGGCCGTTCAGCCAGATCTTCATCCGGATGATCCGGATGATCATCGCGCCGCTGCTCTTCGGCACGCTGGTCGCGGGTATCGCCGGCGCCGGCCACTTCAAGGACGTCGGCCGCATGGGCCTGCGGGCGATGATCTACTTCGAGGTCGTCACCACGCTCGCGCTGCTCATCGGGCTCTTCTCGGTGAACATCATGAAGCCCGGTGTCGGGCTGACACTGCCGGCCGCCACCGGCGCGCCGCCGGTGAGCGCCACGGCGCAGACGTGGGACCAGATCCTGCTGCACATGGTGCCCACCTCGATCATCGAGGCGATGGCCACCGGCGACGTGCTGCAGATCGTGGTCTTCAGCATGGTGTTCGCGATCGGCCTCGGCATGGTGGGCGAGAAGGGCAAGCCGATGCTCGCGTGGTGCGAGTCGCTCACCGAGGCGATGTTCAAGGTGACGAACATCGTGATGCTGTATGCGCCGTTCGGCGTCGGCGCGGCCATGGCCTACACGATCGGCCAGAGCGGCCTCGGCGTGCTCTGGAACCTCGGCTACCTCGTCTTCACGCTGTATGTCGCGCTCTTCGTGTTCTTCGGCGCCGTGCTGCTGCCGGTGATGCTGATGTTCCGCATCCCGGTGATGGGCTTCCTCAAGGCCATCAAGGAGCCCGCGCTCATCGCCTTCTCGACCACCTCGTCGGAAGCGGCCCTGCCGCGCGCGATGGAGTGCGTGGAAGCGTTCGGCGTGCCGCGCCGCATCGTCTCGTTCATCCTGCCGCTCGGCTACAGCTTCAACCTCGACGGCAGCACGCTGTATCTGTCGCTCGCCGCGGTGTTCGTCGCGCAGGCCGCCGGCGTGGAACTCACGGTGGGCCAGCAGATCACGATGCTGCTCACGCTGATGCTCACGAGCAAGGGCGTGGCCGGCGTGCCGCGGGCCTCGCTCGTCATCCTCGCCGCCACGCTCGCGAGCTACAACCTGCCGCTCGAAGGTGTCACGCTCATCCTCGGCGTGGATGCGATCATGGATATGGGCCGCACGATGACCAACGTCATCGGCAACTGCCTGGCATCGGTCGTCGTGGCCAAGTGGGAAGGCGAATTCCGCGAGCCGGCTGCGCCGGCCTCGGCCTAGACGGACATCGCTTCAGAACGGAGGACGGCATGCGTCGCGCGGGTCTTGCACTGATGGGCGCGCTCGGCGCGCTGGTTCTCCCTACGCATGCACAGGCGCCGGCGGCCGGCGCCCGCGTGGCCTGCGACGTCGGCGCGCTGCAGCAGGCGGCGCCGCCGGGCACGACGATCACCGCGGCGGCGCTCGTGGCGGCCGCGGCCGGTCATCCCGCGCATTGCCGCGTGGACGGCCATGCGGCGTCGCCCGGCAACACCGTCAACTTCCGCCTCGGGCTGCCGTCCGACTGGAACGGCAAGTTCTACTTC
>JBIKUN010000052.1:0-26811 GCA_044347565.1 Vicinamibacterales bacterium
ACGCCCAGCCACTCCTTCAGGTTCTTGTCGAAGCCGAGCGACGCCTGGTGGATGGTGGGCTGCGTGAGGTTCGCCGCCGCCTGGATGCGGCTCGCCGGCAGGCGCGTGCCGCCCGACGTGGCCGTGACCGGAAACGTCGGGTTGAGGATGACTTCATCGATCTGCCGCACGCCGTCGACGCGCACGGTCTGTTCGTAGGTGGCGCTTTCGTACCAGTCGTAGAAGATGCCGTAGCCGGCGCGCACGTTGGCCTTGGCCACCGTCCACGTCACGGCGGCGCGTGGCGCCAGGTTGAATTTGTCGTCGAGGTTGGTCTGGATTTCCTGCCGAAGCCCGAGGCTCGCCTGCAGGTTCTTCGAGAGGCGGAAGTCGTCCTGCACGTACCAGCCGAGCTGGTACTGCGAGTAGCGCACGAGCGGATCGCCGACCCGGCGCGTGAACGTGCGGGCGAGGCCGGCGTTGAAGTCGGCCAGGCTCGAGAAGGTGTAGGTGCCGTTGGCGTTCACCTGCTGCGTGCTGTCCCACTGCCCGGCCTCGAAGAGCACCCCGGCGCGCAGCGCATGTTTGCGCATCGTGAAGTCCACGCTCTGGTCGATGACGAACTGCTGCCCCTCGCGCACACCGGTCTGCCCGGCGCCGCCGCCGGTGAAGGCGTCGAGCACGCGCAGGGTCGGGCTGGCCGACGATGACGTGTTCTCGGAGGTGGTCTGCACGTACTCGAACTTGAGCTCGCTGAACACCTTCCTGCCGAAGAGCCGCGTGTTGCGCAGGCGCAGCGTGTCGGTCGTCGCGTCGCTCGCCCACGACCGCTCGGCCAGGTCGAAGTCGCCCACCCCGAGATTGCGGCGGTCCTGCGTGCGGCGCTGGTACTCGGCGCGCAGGGCATTCCCGGCGCTGAGCGCCTGCTCCACGCGCACGTTCACGTTCATCACGTCGTTCGGGCGCCGCACCTGGTCGCGCACGTCGCCATTCGGCGTCGCCGCCACGATCGTCTGCGCGTCGTAGGAGGCGTTGCCTTCGGCCGAGAAGCTCACGCTGGTCTTGCCCTTGACGATCGGCCCCTGGCTGCTCACCTGCACCCGCTTCACCTGCTCGATGGGCCGCGCCTCGGCAAAGGCGTTGCGCGCGCTCAGCGCCGAATCACGGAAGCCGAAGGTGGCGCGGCTGCGCCAGCCGCCCATGCCGGGTTTGGTGATGACCTCCACGCGCACCATGCCGGCGTCGTGATACTCGGCGGCGTAGGAGTTGGTGCGGAAGCGGATCTGCTGGATCTGATCCTTCGGCGGCAGGCGGCCGCCGCGGAAGCCGTCCACGAAGATCTGCGCGCCAGGACCCGCCATCTGCGCGAGCTGGTCGGCCATTTCATCCGGATCGTCCGAGAGCGCGTCGATGTCCGCCGGCGACAAGGTCTGCGTGAAGCCGTTGTCGCGCCGTTCCGAGGCATCCGTCTCGGCCACGGTGACTTCCTCGCTGATGGCGACGGCGAGCGTGATCGTGGTCTGGTTGGCGCCACGCTTGAGCGTGAGCGTGCCGGTGGACGGCCGGAAGCCCGGATAGTTCGCGCCAATCGTGTAGTCGCCGGGCGGGAGGCCGGTGGCCGTGGCCGTGCCGAGGTCATCCACCTGCAGCGTGCGCTCGATGCCGTCGTTGCCCACGAGCAGCACATTCGCCCCCGGCAGCACGGCCGCCGTTTCGTCGAGCACGGTGACGCGCAGCGTCGCCGTCGCCTGGCGCGCGAAGGCGGGCGCCGCCGTCACGAGGACGGCGGCCACTACGAGGAGGAATGAACGCAGACGGCGCATTGCGGGCCTCACCAACTCCGACTACTGCTTCTTCTGAAAGAGCTCCGCCTTGATCGACGGATTGACCTTGATCTTCTCGAGCGTCCACTCTTCGGTGGGCGTGCCGTCCACCGAGAGGCTGATGCGCTTCGGCAGCTTCACGCCGTCGACGGTGGCGTACTCGTCGAAGCGCATCTGCACGGCGCTCGGCGGCGGCGGCGGCATCGACTCCATGCGGCGCCGCATCTCTTCCGGGCTGGGACGTTCGCGCGGCGCGCCGTCTGGCGCGGGCGCGCCAGCGCCACCGCCGGGCGCTGCACCAGGCGCACCGCCCGGGCCACGCCCACCCCCGGGGCCGCGTCCGCCGCCCGGACCGCCCATCATCATCATGCGCGGCCGCACTTCGGAATACGCGAGCATGAGCGGCAGATGCGTCGTCTGATCGACGAAGAGACGCAGCGTCTGGCCGCGCGCGTCCTTCATCTCGAGCGTGTCGGCCTTGCCGTCGGGCGACTCGGCCACGCCCGCATACGTCACCTCACCGGACGGCGAGGCGAGCAGCGCCAGCATGTAGCGCTGCATCTCGCTGCGCAGCATGGTGGCCATGCGCTTTTCGGCCTCGGCCGGATCGTTCGGCGCCCCGGGCGGGCCGTTGCGCATCATGATCTGCATGCCGCCGCCCATGCCGCCGCGGTTCTGGACGTCCATCCAGGCCGACTCGCCGGCCAGCGCCTGGATGCGTTCGACGCTCATGCCGCCGGGGAATTCGTTCTCCTCGGACTTGTGCATGCGATCGGGCCCGGCCAGCGTGAGCACGATCGTGCCCTCCATCTGCCGCTGCCCCATCTCGCGCCGGAACGGGCCCTCGAGCGTGAGGCCCTTGACCTGCTCGACCTTCGCGCCGCCCAGGGCCTGCCGCATGTCGGCCAGCACCTTCGCCGCCTGATCCGCGGCCTGCTCGGCCGCGTACACCGGCAGCGGCACCACGCGGTCCGTACCCGGCACGCCCACACCCACCAGCATCGCCGTCGCCATCGCCATCCACGATTTCATCGGTCTCTCCCTCCGCCGTCGCCCCTGCCTCTGCTGGCGCCCGGCCTTTGGCCGGGCGTTGGCGAGACATGCGCACATGACCATTCTGACGGCGGCGCCGGGGGATTCGACGTCAAGGAACGGCAAAGGCTTTGTTAAGGATGTTAAATGCCGATTTCCCGCAAATTTCAGTGATTTTTCGCATGCTACACTCCGGCTCATGACGCGCATCCCGCGCTTCGGAGGCACGACCTGGCTCGCCGCCACGGTGGCGCTGCTGCTGCCCGCGCTGGCGTGGATGCAGTACGACTGGGTGAACCAGCTCGCCACAGCCGATCGCGAACGCCGGGAGCGCACGCTGCGCGCCGCCGGCTTGCAGTTCACGGCCGCGGTCGACACGGAGATCTCGCGGCTCGGCGGCAGCCTGCAACTCGACAGCGCCATGCTCGAGCGGCGCGACTGGGAGGCCTACGGGCTGCGCTACGACAGCGCGGTGGATGACGGCGCCGGCGCGCTGGTGGCGGGGGTGTGGTTCGTAGAGGTCGACGACGCGGCGACAACGCCTGACGCGCGGCTCACGCTGCACGCCTGGCGCCCCGAGGAGCGCACCTTCGAGCCTGCTGCCTGGCCCGAGTCATTGAGTGGTGTGCGCGCGCAGCTCATCGCCGAACCGGCGCGCCGCGGCCCTGGCGGCCCCGGCGGACGCATGAATCCGCGCGAAATCTTCGCGGCGGCCGGCGCCCTGGGCGATGAGCGCACGCTCGTGATGCCGATCGTACGCGTGCAGATGCCGCGAGACCCGTCGGCACGGCGAGACCGTTTCACGACCGACGTGCAGATGCGTGGCTTCACGATCGTGCGCCTCGACCTCGAGACGATGGCGCGGGTGCGGCTGCCGGCACTGGCCAGCGAACACTTCCCGGAAGCCTCCGAGTATCGCGTGGCCGTCGCGACGTCACGCGGGGACCAGACGCTGTTCGAGTCCACACCGGGCGCCGCCGCGGATACTGCGCAGGCGCCGGACCTCAGCATCACCTTCATGCAGGCGCGCGTCGGCCCGATGATGGTGTTCGCCCGCACGTCGCCGGACGGCAAGGTCGAGAGCCGTACTGAAACCCTGCCGCCACCGCCGCCCGGGCTCGGCGACCTGCCCGAGGGCAGCGAGCGCGCCGTCGTAAGCGTCATCGAGATGCGCGACCGCGACGGCCAGCGCACCGTGCGCACCCGATCGGTCGGCCGCACGCACGGCCACTGGACGCTGCGCGTGAAACATGCCGCCGGCTCGCTCGAAGCCGCCGTGGCGGCCTCACGCCGCCGCAACCTGGCACTGAGCGGCGGCGTGCTGGCGCTGCTCGGCGTGGTGGTGGCGCTCATCAGCGTCTCGGCCCGCCGCGCCCAGGCGCTGGCCCGCCGGCAGATGGAGTTCGTCGCCGCCGTCTCGCACGAACTGCGCACGCCGGTGGCTGTCATCAACTCCGCCGCTGGCAACCTCGCCGATGGCGTCGTGGGCGATCCGGCGCGCGTGAAGCGCTACGGCGCCACCATCCAGACCGAAGCGCGGCGGCTCGGCGACACGGTGGAGCGCGTGCTGCAGCTGGCCGGACTGGGCTCGGGGCATCCGCTGCCGATGACGCGTGTCGCCCCCGGCGCGTTCGTGCACGAGGCCGTGCGCCTCACGGCCGCTGACGCGGCGGAGGCCGGCGTGCAGGTGCACGTCGAGCTGCCCGACGATCTGCCCGCCGTGCTCGGCGACGCGGGCACGCTGCAGTCGGCCGTGCAGAACCTCGTCGGCAACGCCATCAAATACGCCGGCGCGGACCGCTGGGTGCGCGTCGCCGTGACGGCGCACGACTCGCCCCGCCGAGAGGTGCGCATCGCCGTGGAGGATCACGGCGCCGGTCTCGACGCCGATGAGCAGCGGCTGGTGTTCGAGCCGTTCTTCCGCGGCAAAGCCGCGGTGGCGAATCAGATCAAGGGCAGTGGCCTCGGCCTGAGCCTGGTGCGGCGGATTAGCGACGCCCACGGCGGGCGCGTGGACCTTGCGAGCACGCCCGGCCACGGCAGCACTTTCACCATGTCCCTGCAGGTCGCGCCTGACGCCCCGGCCATGGCCAGCGCCCCCTCCGCGTCGGCCCACGCCGCGCCCACGGAAGCCTAGTGGCCGAAGGACGCGTGCTGCTCGTGGAAGACGAGCCCGGCCTGCAGCTCACGCTGAGCGACCGGCTGGCCGCGGAAGGCTACGACGTCGAGACGGCGGGTGACGGCGACCTCGGCCTGGCGCGCGCGCTGACCGGCGCCTTCGACCTCGTCGTGCTCGACGTGATGCTGCCAAAGCGCGATGGCTTCGACGTGTGCCGCACGCTGCGCCAGCAGGGCATCACCACACCCATCCTGATGCTCACCGCGCGCGGCCAGCTCGTCGACCGCGTCGTCGGTCTGAAGCTCGGCGCCGATGACTACCTGGTGAAGCCGTTCGAAGCGATGGAACTGCTGGCGCGTATCGAGGCACTGCTGCGGAGGGCGGGCAACGGCGCGGCGCCGCCGGCCGGCACGGCGGGCGCCACGCGCTTCGAGTTCGACGACGTCACCGTGGACACACGGAAGGCGGAAGTGATGAAGGGCGGCGTGGCCGTGGAACTCTCGGCCAAGGAATTCCACCTGCTGCGCTACTTCCTCGAACATCGCGGTGCGACCATCTCGCGCGACGAGTTGCTGCAGGAAGTGTGGGGCTACGAACACACGCCGTCCACCCGTACCGTGGACGTCCACGTGGCGTGGCTGCGGCAGAAACTCGAAACGAGTCCGAAGACGCCGCAACTCATCCTCACCGTGCACGGCCTCGGCTACAAGTTCGTCGGCTGAGCCGCAACTGCTATCCTGACGGCGCCATGGCCCGTATCTGCGTGTTCTGCGCCTCGACCCCCGGTCTTCGCCCCGCCTATGCCGAGGGCGCCCGCGCCCTGGCCGGCGCGCTCGTCGCGGGCGGCCACAGCCTGGTCTACGGCGGCGGCAACGTCGGCCTCATGGGCGTCGTCGCCGATGCCATGCTGGCGGCCGGCGGCGAGGTGGTGGGCGTGATTCCCCACACCTTGATGGAACGCGAGATCGGCCATACCGGCGTGACGCGCCTGCATGTCGTCGACTCGATGCACGAACGCAAGGCCCTCATGGCGGATCTGTCGGACGCCTTCGTGGCACTGCCGGGCGGCGTCGGCACGTTCGAGGAACTCTTCGAGGCGATCACGTGGACGCAGCTCGGACTGCACCGCAAGCCCTGCGGCCTGCTGAACGTGGACGGCTTCTACGATGGCCTGCTCCGCTTCCTCGACCACGCGTGGGCAGAAGGGTTCATCAAGCCGGAAACCCGCGCCATCGTGTCGTCGGGCACGGAGGCCGGGGAACTGCTGCAACGGCTGCTGGCCACACCGATGCCGGCCGTGCCGCAGTGGATCTCGCCGCGCGAGCGCTAGCCGCCCGGCAACGTCCAGAACGGGCCGGTGAGGCCGACGGCCACGCTCGGCGGTCCACACGGCGACATCCTCTTCCGGCCGGAAGAGCCGGATGGTCGATCAGGTGACGCCGATGTCATGCCACCAGCGCGGCGCCGGCACGCCCACGTGCACGACGGCGCCACCGTGATCTACTCCTCACCGCCGAACGGCTCGGACCGCGTGACCCGGTTCACGGAGCGTTTGCGCTTACGAGGGTGAACCTCAGGGAGTGCCGTCCGCGGCGGCGCGGCGGCCCGGCCATTGCCGGCAGCGGCGGCCGCATGACGCCGGCGCCCGACCTCAGCAATTCGAACGGCCAGCGCCTCTCTGCGGCTGCGCGGCGCGCGTCAGCCGTTCACGAGCTTCATGCCGCCTTCCACGTAACGCTCGCCCACGACCTGCGGGGCCAGCGCTTCGAGCGCCGCCAGTTCCTCACGGCTGAGCGAGATGGCAGCCGCGCCGGCGTTCTCTTCCACACGCTCGGCGCGCGTGGAACCGGGAATCGGCACGATGTCGTCGCCCTGCGCGAGCAGCCAGGCGAGCGCAAGTTGCGCCGGGGTGCAGCCCTTCGCCGCCGCGATCGTCTGCACTTCGGCCACGACATCGAGGTTCTTCTGGAAGTTCTCGCCCTGGAACCGCGGATTGGTGCGGCGCCAGTCGCCGGCCTCGAGATCGTCGAGCGAGCGGTAGCGGCCGGTCAGGAAGCCGCGGCCAAGAGGGCTGTAGGCTACGAAGCCGATGCCGAGGTCGCGGCAGGTCGCGAGCAGTTCGCCTTCCGGATCACGGCTCCAGAGCGAGTACTCGGTCTGCAAGGCCGCAATGGGATGCACGGCCGCGGCGCGACGCAGCGTCTTCGGCGCGGCTTCCGAGAGCCCGAGGTAGCGCACCTTGCCGGCGTGCACGAGGTCGGCCATCGCGCCCACGGTCTCTTCGATCGGCACGGCCGGATCGACGCGGTGCTGGTAGTAGAGATCGATGGTGTCGAGGCCGAGCCGTGTGAGCGAGGCGTCGCAGGCCTGCCGCACGTAGTCGGGACGGCTGTTGATGCCGAGGGCGCGGCCGTCCGGCGCGCGCATGATGCCGAACTTGGTCGCCACGACCGCCTGGTCGCGCCGCCCCGCCACGGCCTTGCCCACGAGCTGCTCGTTCGTGAACGGGCCGTAGATGTCGGAGGTGTCGAGGAAGGTGATGCCGAGCTCGAGGGCGTGGTGGATGGTCGCGATCGACCGCGCGTCATCGGCGGCGCCATAGAAGTCCGACATGCCCATGCAACCGAGGCCGAGGGCGGACACCGTGAGGCCGGAGCGACCGAGCGGGCGGGACGGGACGCGGATGGGCATGGGGTGACGATACTCGATGCGGATCGTCGAAGCGGTGGAAAACGATACATCGATGTTACACGGGGTCCGTAGGCTATCGCGCGGAGGCCACGATGGCGGAAGTGCGCTACGACGTCCAGGTCGAGAGCTGGTCGTGCCTGGTGACGAATCAGAGCCGGAAGGCGTTCGGCGGACGGAAGATCCGGCAACGGACGGTGATCCACCTGCGCGGACGGACGATGGGGAAAGACGGCCTCACCGCCGGGGTGTATCTCACGTTCGAGCGCGGCGCCCAGGACTACGAACCCTCGATCTCCGTGAATGACAGCGGCGACGAGCGTCTTCGCATCGACGCCTTCTTCGTCCACGGGCAGGAGGCGGCGACGCTCGCCATCCTGAAGTCGGGGTACGCCACGTGGGCGCGCTTCTCCGAAGACCTGGTGGGACAGGTGGCCTTCACGCTCGAGTCGGGTCCGGGCACCGGAGCCGCGCCGCAGGCGCCGGCCGCGGCAGACTAGACGCGCAGCAGCACGGCCTCCACGTCACGCCCGTACGCCCGCGCGATTGCATCGGCGTAGAGGGCCACCTGCAGGCGATACGCAGGCTCCCCAAAGGCGATTTCGACGTCGGTCTTGAAGTCCACGACGAGCCAGGCGGCGCCGTCGTCGAAGGCGGCGTCGGCCTGGCCGTCCACGAGCACGTCACCGGCCATCACGGCGAGCGGCACTTCACGCTGGCAGGCACGGCCGGCCGACAGCGCGGCGCGGGCCCGCACGAAGAGGTCGTGCGCGAGGGCGCGTTCGGCCACTTCCGCCGCAGCCACGCGCTCGTCGTCGGACGCGTTCAGCAGGCGCGCCTGCACGGCGGCCATGCGGGCGATGACCTCGATCGACGCAGCGAGCGGCACGTGCGCGAGCAGCGCGTGCACGAGCGTACCGAAGCGCCGGCCAGAAGGACGCGGCTCGCCCGTGAACCCGGCGTCCAGTACGGTGACGCGCGCCGCGCGCGCCGTGACCTCCGGCGGCGTCACGACCCGGCCCTCGAGGGCAGCCTCGGCCCATTCGGTGGCGGTCATCGTGTGGCGGGCAGATGCGGCGCCGCGCTCGATCACCGAGGCGCGCCACGATCGCCAGGCGTCATAGGCAGCGCGGTCGGCGGCCACGATGTGCGCGGGCGCATCCTTGTGGATGAGGTGTTCGTGGCGGATGCCGCGGCGCTCCGCGCCGGCGCGATCGACGAGCAGCGGATCCCACCAGACCACCGTGTACGCCTCGCCCGTGGTCGGGTCGGTGTGCGCATAGGCGCCGGGCCGCATCGTGTGCAGCGTCGGCATGTTCGACGGCGGACGATCGAGATGGGTGTCCTTGCCCGTGAAGGCCGGCACCCCCGCGGCCGTCGTGGCGTCGCCGCCATAGAGCGCCACGGCGAGCGGCTGCACCCAGTGCTTCTCTTCCGGGCCATCGCCAATCGCCGGCACGACGAGCAGGTCTTTCGCGCGCGTCGCCGCCACGTAGGCGAGGCGCACACCTTCGGCTTTGTCGCGCGAGGCTTCGAGATCGTTATGGTCGCGCAGGTCGAGCGGCGCCCAGCCGGCGAGCTTGATCGCGGCGAGTCCCCGCGAGCTGTCGAGGTAACGCTGCGCGTCGTCGCGGCTCAGCTTGCAGCCGATGTCAGCGAGGATCACGACCGGGAACTCGAGGCCCTTCGCCTTGTGCACCGTCATCAGGCGCACGCCGTCGGTGCCTTCTTCGAGAATCGGCGCCTCGGGCGTGGGCGCCCGGTCGGCCGCGTCGCGCAGTTCGTCGACGAAGCCGCGGAACGACAGCCCGCCATCCGCCTCATAGCGCCGCGCCAGCTCGGCGATCTGCAGCACGTTGGCGAGCACCTGTTCGCCGCCGCGCCAGAGCACGAAGCCGGCATGCGCGCGCGTGGCTTCGAGCAGCCGGCCGATCGTTTCGGCCACCGGCCGGGCGTTGCGCAGGCGGTTCAGCTCGGCGATCGTCGTGAGCGCCTCGCCCACCGCCGCCAGGGCGGACGGCGCGTCCTTCGGCACGTCGTGCGGCCGGAAGCCGTGCCCGAGCGCGTGCCACGCGAGCAGCTCTTCTTCCGCCACCGCGAAGAACGGTCCGCGCAGCGTCGCGAATACGCTCAGCCCGTCGTCGGGCCACTCGATGGCGGTGAGCGCGGTTCTGAGCGCATCCACTTCTTCACGTTCGTGGAACGCCTTGCCGCCGACGAGCAGATGCGTCAGCCCGCGCGACTCGAGCGCCTCGACGTAGTCACGCGTCACATCGGTCTGGAAATCGAGGAACCGGCGGAACAGCAGGCACACGTCACCCGCGCGGATCGGGCGCCGGACCCCGGCTCGTTCATCCGGCACCGTGTAGCCGCTGTCGCGCACGAGCCAGCGCACGAACTCCCCCACGGCGCCGGGCAGCGAGCTGGCGATCGCCCCCTGCGTGACGTTGCCCCGATCGCTCAGCGGCCGCGGCACCGGCAGGGCGATCACGGCCGGCTGCTCCGGCACGTCGGCACGGGCTGGCTGCAATTCCACGTAGTCGGCCTGCAGCGACGCGCGATCGCCGGTCATGTGCGCGCTGAAGGCGGCATTCACCGCGCGCTGAATCGCCGGCACGCTGCGGAAGCTCGTGCGCAGCCGCACGCGCTTCGCGCCTTCGGTGACGAGGCGCTCGCAGATCGCGCGATACACGCCCACGTCGGCCCGGCGGAAGCGGTAGATCGACTGCTTCGGGTCGCCCACGATGAAGAGCGCCCCGGGCCGCACGCGCCGGTCCACGGGCGGCGTGTCGTCACCGGCGTCGGCGGCGGATGCCAGCAGCAGGAGCAGCTCTGCCTGCAGCGGGTCGGTGTCCTGGAACTCGTCCACGAGCAGGTAGCGGAAGCGCCGCTGGAAGTCGCGCCGCACCTCGGCAACATCGCGCACGAGGTTGCGCGCTTCGATGAGCAGGTCGAGGAAGTCGACCGCGCCGGCCCGCCTCTTGCGGGTGTCGTAGAGACGCACAGCGGCGCCGAGCGCTTCATGCAACTGCGCGGCCAGGTCGGCGTCGGCGGCGTTTCTGAAGGCGACAAGCGCGTCCACGAGGGAATCGCGCGCCTGGATGACCTCCGCGTTCGACAGCTGCTTCGAGAACTGTCCTGACGTGCGGCGTCCGGCCCGCAGGTCGCGCTCCTCACTGGCCAGCGCGCAGAGCGCGCCTTCCCAGCCGTCGTAGTCGGCCTGGGCCCGCCGGCGCAAGGGCTCGATATCGTTCCACACGCGGCGCACGCGGTCGATGGCCCGGGCCAGCGGATCGCGCGGACTGGACGGCGCTTTGGTGGCCTCGCAGAGCGTCGCCATGCCGTCGAGCAGGTGATCGATGTCGCGGTCGCGCGCGAAGCCCTCGGGACGCGTCCACGGCGTGGGATGGTCGCGCCATTCGAGCAGCTCGCGGCCGGCCCGCTTCAGGCGCGCGATCGGCGCAGCGTCATCTTCGTCCTGGCCGAAGCGGCGCACGCTCACCCGGCGCAGCGATCGCCGCACGCCCTCGCAGGGATTGTCGAGTTCTCGCTGCAGCCAGTCGGCGAACGCTTCGTCGAAGAGGCGTGAGGCATGCCCTTCCGTGAGCACCGCAAACGACGGATCGATGCGCGCCTCGACGGGACGCTCGCGCAGAAGATCCGCGCAGAAGCCGTGAATGGTGCTGACGTGCGCTTCCTCGAAGCGCTGCACGGCGCGTTCGAGCGTCGCGGCCGCGTCGCCGGTGGCGGCAGCCCGCGCGTGTTCGAGCTGTTCGCGCAGCCGCAGCTTGAGCTCGCCGGCAGCCTTCTCGGAGAACGTCACCGCGACGATCTGGTCGATGGTGGCGCGGCCGGTTTCGACGAGGCGCACGATGCGCTTCACGAGTTCGGTCGTCTTGCCCGTGCCGGCCGCCGCTTCGACCACGAGGGTCGTGTCGAGCGCATCGGCGATGAGCGCGCGGTCGCGGGCGTCGGCGATGGGCGGCGTCACGGCATCCTCCGCAGCGCCTCGAGGTCGGGCACCTCGGGCTTGCGCGCGGTGCGCCGCGGCTCGTCTGGACCGCACACGGCGCGGAAGTCGCAGTAGTCGCAGGCCGCACCTCCGGCGAGCTGGCCGGGCCTGGCGGCGAGCATGCCGTGTTCGATGGCGCGGTCCACGATCTCGAGTACTTCGAGGCCGCGCCGGCGGATGTGTTCGTCAATCGCGATCGTGCGTTCGCTGAACTGCCCGGCGGTCGTGCAGTACGAAAGCCGGCCCTCGACCACACGTTCGCCGGTCATCGCCTCGAGCGCCACCGCGTAGAGCACGGGCTGCAGCACGCGTCCGCCTTCCACGATCGTGGCCGGCGTCGTGCGGTTCTTCCCCGTCTTGTGGTCGGTGACGCGCAGCGCCTTGTCCGACAGCCGGCGCTCCACGAGATCGATCGATCCGCGCAGGCGGTAGCCGGCCTCGCCCACGGCCACCGGGTCGGGCGTCGACGCGGGATCGCGATCGCCGCCATGGCGCAGGCCGAAGGCCAGTTCGAAGCGTTCGGGCACCCACTGCGCGGCGTCCCGCACGAGCATGTCGTCGAACCAGAGATGCAGGTCGCGGCGCAGCCCGTCGATTTCGTCGCGCCAGACGCGATCGATCGCCGGCGCCAGATCGTCGCAGGCCTTCTTCGTGACGGCAGTAATGGCCCAGTCGAGCTGCGCACGGGCCGGCGCCGTGTGCCCCGGCATGAGCGGCAGCATGCCGTTCTTCACGAGCGTGCGGAAGAAGTCCGTCTGGATCTCGTGGAAGAGACTGCCGCGCGTCAGCGGATCGAGGCGCTGCAGCGGCGCTGGCGCCTCGAGCGGCGCGAGCTGGTAGATGGCGGCGAGCTGGAACTGATACGGGCACGCGGCATAGCGCTGGAGCGCGGTGAGCGAATACGGACGCGCCGTCAGCCGCTGCGCGGCGAGTGCCGGCGCGGTGAGCGGCTGCACGCGCATGAGGCCGTCGGCCTGCGACCAGCGCGACTGCCAGCGTGACCAGCGCTCGATGACCGAGCGCCGGAGCGGCGCGTTCAGCTCCAGCAGGTAGCGCGCGCGTCCTTCGTCGCGGGCGCGTTCGGCGGCGGGCGCACGCAGAAGCGGCAGCAGCACGGCCAGGTCGTGCTCCATGTCGTCGATGGCGGCACGCGGGTCACGCGGCGCCGGCCAGTCGAGCCGGGCGCCGCCGCGCGCCGAGGCGTCTTCCGCCACGGCGTCGTAGCGGGGGATGGCGCCCGTGGTGGCACGCACCACATCGAGCACGTAGAACGACGGCACGCGCGGACGCGACTCGGCGAGTTCCAGCCGCGGATACGACAGGTGCACGCGCGCCGTCGCCGCCCCCACGGCCAGGCGCAGCTGAAGTCGCTCTTCGTCGGCGCGGGTGTCGGTGACCGGCAGGGCCGGATCGAGCGCGGCGCGGCGCGCATCGAGCAGCAGCGCGTCTTCGCGCAGCCGCTGCGGGAAGATGCGCTCGGCCATCCCGGGCACGAACACCACCGAGAACGTGCGTCCGCGGGCCGACGGCGGCGTGCCGATGAACACCTGCCCCTGGCGGCGGCGCGGCGGTTCGTGCGTGAGCGTGAGCAGCCGCGGCGTGAGCACGTCGCGCACCTCGCGCAGGCGCACCGGACCGACGGCGCCGAGTGGCGCCATCTCGGCCAGCACGCGGGCCACACGCGCCGGCTGACGCAGCACCCGGGGCACGAGCGCGGTGAACTCCTGCAGCCACGCGGCCCACGTGCGGGGCGTACGCCACGTGTCGATGGCCGCCACGATCGGCAGCGCGAACGACTCGAGGTGCCCGAGCTGCTCGCGGTCGCGCTCGAGCGCGCGCAGACGCGGCGAGTCGCGATCCTCGTCGGCGAGCTCATGCCAGCGACGGTCATACTCGTGCCGCAGTCCGGGCAGGCGCCGCTGCCAGCGCTCGAGGCCCTCGATGACGCAGGCCTCGACGATCAGCTCTTCCCACCGCCACGGCGCGCGCAGCGTGCCCGCCACCACCCGCGCGCCCTCGCGTTCGCCAGCCGCGGGTGCTTCGTCGATGGGCGCGGGATCTTCGACGCGCTCGTCGGGCCGCAGCAACACTTCGCCGTCGGGGACAGGTCCCTGCAGATCCCGCTTGGAACCTGTCCCCGACGGGACCTGCCCGAGGGACACGTATTCGGCGAAGCGGCGCGCCGAGAGGCCTTCGTCGGCACAGGCGAGCAGCGCGAGGAAAGCGCGGCCCGCCGGGTCAGGACGTCTCGTGCCGCGTTCGAACCACGCCGGCACACCGGCGCGCGCGAAGGCGTGTTCGAGCAGCCCGAGATAGGTGTGGGGCGCGCGCAGCAGCACGGCCATCTCGTCGAAGGGCACGCCGGCATCGGCTTCGGCGAGCACGCGGCGTACCACCTCTACCGCTTCACGACCTTCGCCCGGCGCCGAGAAGATCTGCACGGTGTCGTCGAGCGCGTCTACGGGCGGCGCCTCAGGCGAGAACAGCCAGCGCTGCAGGCGGGCGCGCGCGGTCTGGTCACTGCCGGCCGGCATCTGCGCACCGTCCGTTTCGCGCCGTTCGACCCCACCGGCGGCCTCACACGCCGCCCGGGCCGACGCGTCGCCCTCGGGCACGACCGCGAGACACGCCGAAGCCGCGGTGACGAGGGCCGAGAGCAGCCGGCGCTCGGCCGCCGATGCGATCGGCACGTCGAGCAGCAGCACGTGTGGTGCCGGCAGCACGCCGGGGGAGGCGGTGATCCGGGCTGCGGCCGTCGCGATCACCTCCGCGCGACTGACCGCACCCGAGCGCGCGGCCTCGTCACCCAGGCGCCGGGCCAGGGCCGCAAGATCGGGCCCCACGCGGTCCACCGCCGCCAGCGCCTCGGGCGCGACGCCCGCCAGCTGCAGTTCGGCGAGCGTGCGCGCGGCGGCGCGCGGAAAGCCCGGCAGCTCGGCCACCGGCTCGAAGTAGGCGAGGTCCCCGGCATCACGCGCGTCGAACGCGGCGCGCGCCACCATCGCTTCCACGCCAAGCGCGCTGCCGGGCGTGACGAGCCGCTCGGCCAGCACCGGCAGGGCGACCCGTGTGGCCAGCTCGGCGAACGACATGCGCGTCACGCCCACGAGCGCGCCGGTGGCACGGGCGATATCGAGCGCGAGTTCGTCGGCCGCCGCGCGCGACGCGCCGACGACGAGCACGCCCCCCGCGGCGTGCGCGGCCACGAAGGCGCGCGCGGCCGCATGCCGCCGAGCAGCGGATGGCGAGACGGCGTATTGGAACGTGGACGCGGACACGGCGGGGCCCGCCGAGGAGGATACACGACGGGTCCGCCGGCGCCCGCCGGCCCGGCGCTGCGCGCACGGCCGGGCGCGTGTCGCTAGGGGGCGAGACTTAACGAGGACACGATCCGCCCCGACAGGACACGTCCGTGGTTAGAATCGTGGAACCCACGGCGCGAAAGCCCAACAAATTGCGTAGCGCGGAGGGTACGCGCCTTGCTTTGTCCTCGTCAGGAGTTGGCAATGCAGATCAACAAGCTGGTCTTCGGCGGGCTCATCATCGGCTGCCTCGGCGCCGCCGGCCTCGGTGGCTACCTGGCCAACCGGCTGAACCAGCCAGCCCCGGCCACGGTGGCCGCACCGGCGGCTCAGCCGGCCACGGCCGGCACGGTCACGGCCTCCGAGGGCGTCGTCGCTCCGGTGACCGAGCCAGCCGCCAGCCCTGAGCTCCCCGCGCGGCAGGCCGCCCCGGCCGCGCCCCGGCGCGCCGAGCCGGCCCCGGCGCCGCGACGTGCGCCCGTCGCCCCCCGCCAGGCCGCGGTACGTCCGGCTCCGGCCCCCGAACCTCCGCCCGCACCGGTGGCCGCCCCGGCCCCCCAGGCGCCCGCCACAAGCGGCAGCACGATGTGGGACACACGTCCCACCGTGGAGGCCGAGTCGCCGGAACGCCCCGCGCCCGAGCCCGTCGCGCCACCCGAACCTGAGTTCGTCGAACTGGTCGTGCCGGCCGACGCCGTCATCGGCCTGCAGCTCGAAACCACCGTGTCGAGCGATCGCGCCCGCGTGGAAGACACCGTGGAAGCCCGCGTCACCCGCGACGTGCGCGTGGGCGGCCGGGTCGCGATTCCCGCCGGCGCGCTCGTGCACGGCACGGTCACCGAAGTGGAACGCGGCGGCAAGGTGCGCGAACGCGCCCGTCTCGGCATCCGCTTCCACACCGTCGTGCTCGCAAGCGGCGACAAGCTCACGCTGCGCACCGACGCCATCACCCGGGAGGGCGCCTCGCCCGGTCGCGAGAGCGCGGCCAAGATCGGCGGCGCGGCGGTGGGCGGCGCGATTCTCGGTGCCATCCTGGGCGGCGGCAAGGGCGCGGCGATTGGCGCCGGCGTCGGCGCCGGCGGCGGCACGGCGGCGGTCATGGCCGGGGAACGCAACGTGGTCATGGTGCCCGCCGGCTCCACGGTGAGCGTCCGGATGCGGCAGCCGGTCACGGTGACGGTGGAAAAAGAGTAACCCGCGGCCCCGAACCGATGGCGGAGCCCCTCCGTCTGCTGGCGTAGAATTGGCGTCTACACCACAAGGAGCTCCGCCCATGCGTTCCACGATTGCGCTTCTCTGTCTCGCCCTGTCGGCTCCGCTCGTGGCGCAGACCAAGCAGGACTACCCCGGCGTCACCAACTTCACCCGGGTCGATGCCACCGTGGCCTGCGGCGGCGCCACCGAAGTCTCCACGCTCGACGCGCTCAAGAAGGACGGCTTCAAGACCGTCATCAACCTGCGGGTGGCGACCGAACCCGGCGTCAACCTCGAAGAGAACCAGGCGAAGGCCAAGGCCCTCGGCCTGAACTACGTGCACATCCCGTTCAGCGGCGGCAGCCCCGACCCGAAGGTGGTCGACACCTTCCTCGCCACCATCGCCGACAAGACCAATCAGCCCGTGTTCGTGCACTGCGCCTCGGCGCAGCGTGTGGGCACGGTGTGGCTGGTCAAGCGCGTGCTGCAGGACAACTACTCGATCGAGAAGGCCACGCAGGAAGCCAAGGCCATCGGCCTCTCGAACCCCGGGCTCGAGAAATTCGCCCTGCAGTACATCGCCGATCACAAGAAATAGTCGGCGGTTCAACCCGGCAGGCCGCCGGACGGTCCAACCCCGTGGCGCGGAATTCCCTCGTGCCCTTCGACGGTTCACCACCGAAAGGAGAGACTTCATGAGGCAGATCCTGATGGCGTCCGCGCTCACCCTGGCCACCGCGCTCGCGGCCCCGGCCACCGCCCGCGCGGACGTGTTCCTCACGCCCTACGCGGGCGTCAACTTCGCCGGCAGCACCATCGACAAGCGCACGAACGTCGGCGCGGCGCTGACCTGGCTCGGCAAGAGCGGCTTCGGCGTGGAAGTGGACATGGGCTTCATTCCCGACTTCTTCGCGCCGAAGGATCTCGAGATCGACCTGCTCGGCGACAACAGCGTCACGACGCTCATGGGCAACGTCGTCTTCGGCAGGACCGGCGGCGGCATCCAGCCGTACGTCTCGGCGGGCGCGGGCCTGATGCGCAGCCAGGTGGGCAGCTTCGGCGAGTTCTTCGACGCGACCGACAACGGCTTCGGCGTGAACGCCGGCGCCGGCGTGCGCGTGGGCGGCGGCCGTTTCTCGCTCAAGGGCGACGTGCGCTACTTCCGGAACATCACCGACGTGGACGAGCGCGTGCTCGAAGACGTGCTCGGCGACTTCTCGTTCTGGCGCGCCACCGCGGGCCTCGCGATTCGCTTCTAGTCCGCGCCGCACGAGACCGGTGCACACGACGAGGGCGGCCCCGGGGCCGCCCTCGTGTCATGTACGGAGATTCGCGCGCCGGCCAATGGGGGCACCGGCGGCGCGTGTGGCCTATGGCTTCTCGAACACTGTGAGGCCGACGCGCGGCACCACGGCGCCACCACCACCCACGATGACCGTCAGCACGGTGGGCGCCTGCCCGGGGCCGCTCCCGACGACGAGTTCCGGCACGCCCGGCCCGCCGCCGAGCACACCGACGGCCGCATGCAGACTGCGGAAGCCTCCCGCCCCCATCGGCGCGTTCAGGATCACCGCGCCGTTTGCGAGCGAGAACGCCTGCAGCAGCGCCGGCGCGCCGCCGTCCGGTGTCACCACGAGGTCGAGCGTGGCGTCGTTGTTGATGTCGCCGAGCACCACGCGGGCGCCGGTCGTGGCCGCCGAGAGCGTGGCACCGAGGCCGAAGGTGACCGTGGCGCCGTTCACCTGCCACGTGCGCACCTCCATCGCGCGGCCTGGACCAGGCATCGTGGCGATGCCGAACGCGCCGACGACGGCCGAGCCGCCGAAGCGCGAGGCCGCCACCCGCACGCCGCCGGTGAAGCCGGGCTCGTAGGCCTGGAACTGCGCGGTGACCACCGCGCTCAGCGCGCCCACGGTAAAGACCTTCACGTCGGGGGCGCGGCCGCCGTCTGGACCGACGACGACTTCGCCGCGGCCGTCGAGGTCGAGGTCCGCGCAGGCCACGTTCACGCCGCCGGTGAAGCCGCTCTCGAAGGCATCGAAGGCCACGACCTCGCTCACGACGCCGCCGGCGAGTGACAGCACGCGCACGCGGCCGCCACCCGGCCCCTGCGCCGCGATGATTTCATCGCGGCCGTCGCCGTTCACGTCGCAGCTCGCCACGCGCACACCGCCGAGGAAGGCGCGGTCGAAGGCGTAGAAGTCCGCGAGCGGAGTGCCGACGCCGCTGAACACCTGCACCTGCGGCGTCTCGCCCTGGCCGTTGCCGGTCACGATCTCGCCGCCGGCCGCGCCGTCCAGGTTGCCCACGGCCACGAAGCGGCCGCCGCCGGCCCCGACCGCGTCCACGACGAACTCCGCGCTGTCGTTGGCGGCGTTCGGATCCGCCGGCGCGCCCTCGATGCGGATCGCCTGGATCTTCGCCGCCGTGCCAGCCCGGGGCACGAGCCTCAGGTCGAGCGTGGCACTGGCGCCAGGTGCGATGAGCTCCGTTTCCCAGACGCCAGCCGTGGCCGTGCTCACCCCCGCCCAGCCCTGCGACAACGTGGCCGAGGCGACCTCGAGTACACCCGCCTCATCCAGCTGGATGACGTAGCGGCCGCGCGCCGGCGCGGCGCCGGTGTTGGTCACGGTGAACCGTCCGGTCACCGGCTGATTCACTGCCGCCGCCACCGTCGTGCCGGCGGCTCCAGCCGCCGAGACTGCGCCGCTGATGACGAGGTCCACCGGCGCCACCGGCCCGCCCGAGACGAAGACGTAGGCATCCACCATGTTGCAGGCGGGATACGGATCCGGATTCGACGAACTGGTCATGAACCAGAGCATGACCGGCGTGCCGGGTGGCACGCTCGCCGCCACCTGGAACACGGCGGTGACCTGGCGCAGACCCGACGGACCGGCCGGCGTGTTTCCCGGCCAGCGGCAGTCGAGCATGTCCGGGGTGACCGTGCACACGCCGCCGGGCGACGTCGTGGTGGAGACCACCGTGAGACCGGGCGGCAGCATGCCATCGATGATCACATCGGTCGCGGCGCCGGGGCCGCGATTGGTGGCGGTGTACGTCGCCGTCATCAGCCCGCCGGGTGCGACCGTGGCCGGCACCACCTGCTGCAGGCAGAGGTCGGTCAGCAGACCACCGCCGAGCGGCGGCACGAAGCCGAAGTCCACGGTGAGATTGCTGTCGGGATTGGTGTCGCCGTCATTCGTCGGCTCGGCGCCTGTGCCGAGCGTGATGGGACCGCTGCGCACGGCGCCGCCGATGATCGTGACGCCATTGTCGTCGTTGTCGACATCGTTGTCCGGCGTGCCCGAACTCGCGATGTCGGTGCTCGACTGCGAGCCCGACGGCGGCACCACTTCCACGTAGTAGCTGCCGGGCGGCAGGCCGCCGAAGAGATAACGGCCGCTCGCGTTGGTGGTGGTCGTCTGCAGCACGGTGACGCCGTCGGCGGCGATGAGCCGCACGGTGACGCCGCCGATGCCGGTCTCGCCCGCATCGACCAGACCGTTGTTGTTGACGTCGGCCCACACGAGGTTGCCGAGGCTCAGCGCGCGCACGAAGCCGAAGTCCACCGAGAGGTTCGAGTTCGGGTCGCTGTCGCCGTCGGTCACCGGCTCGGCGAGCAGGCTGAGCGTGACCGGCGCGCTGCGCACGGCCGCCGGTGTCACGGCGATGCCGTTGTCGTCGTTGTTCACGTCGTTGTCGGGCGTCGCCGAACTCGCGATGTCGGTGCTCGAGAGGTAGCCGGTGATGGCGCTGCTCGTGCGATCCACTTCGACGATGTAGGTGCCGGCCGGCAGGTTCGAGAACAGGTAGTTCCCCGAGCTGTCGGTCGTCGTCGTGCCGAGCACCGTCGAGCCGTTTGCGGCGATGAGACGCACGGTCACACCGGCCAGTCCCGGCTCGCCGCTGTCGGCCACGCCGTTGTTGTTGACGTCGAGCCACACGAGGTTACCGAGCGAGAGCGTGGCCGGGATGAGCCCGAAGTCCACGCGCGTGTTCGCCGACTCGCCATTGGCGTTCGTCACGGCCGGCTCACTGCCGGGCGTGAGCGTGACCGGCGCGCTGACGATGAAGGCGCCCGACGTCGTGCCGTTGTCGTCGTTGTCGACGTCGTTGTCGGGATCGACGGCGGGCTCCGAGCTGCCGCCGGTGCTGGACGTGAGTCCCGCCGGCGTCGTGATGCGCACGCGGTAGTCGCCCGGCGCGAGTCCCGTGAAGCTGTAGAGACCGCCGCCGGCCGTGGTCGTCGTGGCGAGCACGGTGACGCCGGCCGCATCGAGCAGGTCCACGGTGACGCCGTCGCGCGGCGTGTCGCCGGCCTCGAACGTGCCGCTGTTGTTGGCGTCGTTGAAGACGAGGTCGCCGAGCGACAGGCGATAGAAGCCGAAGTCGATCGTGCGGTTGCTGTTGGCGCCGTCGCCGTCGGTCGTCGGCTCGCCGCCGGCCGAGAGCGTGACGACGTCGCTCACGAGGCCCTGACCCGTCACCGGCGCCGGGACGCCGTGGTCGGCGTCGTTCGTGTCGCCGGGGGTCTGACCGCTGCTGTTCTGATAGCCGCTGAGCGTCTGGCCGGTCGAGAACTCGGCCTGAGGAATCTGCACGAAGTAGGTACCCGGCGTGAGACCCGTGAAGAGATACAGGCCGCCGCCCGACGTCGCCTGCGTGCCGAGGAACGTGTCGACGGTGGCGTCGAACGTGCCGTTGCCGTCGTCGCGGTAGAGCACCACGGCGACGCCGCCAATCGGCAGCTCGCCGCCATCGACCGTGCCGTTGTTGTTCGTGTCGTACCAGACCAGGTCGCCGAGCGAGAGGTTGGCGAGCGGCGCGGTGGTGAAGCCGAAGTCGTAGGTGTGGGTGGTCGCGCCGGCCGCGCCCGTCGCGAACACGACCTCGGCGTTGCTGCCGGCGGCGGCGCCGTCGGAGTCGCGGCTGTCGCCGTTGGCCGACAGATCGTTGTTGCCGGCGGTGACACCGCGGCCGCCGATCGCCCCCTGCGTGGCATCGATACGGACGCGGTAGCCGGCCGTGTTCGGCACGAGCCCGGCGACGTTGTAGATGGCCTCGTCCGTCGTCGTGCCGGAACCCGACGAGAAGTAGTACTGCCCCCCGTTGCGGGTCAGGGCCGTGGTCAGCACGGCGCCACCCGGCGCGATGAGCTGCACGGTCACGCCGTCGAGCCCCGGCTCGCCGGGATCCTGCACGCCGTCGCCGTCCACGTCGTCCCACACGCGGTTGCCGATCTCGATCGGTGCGGCCTGGCAGAGGGCGACGAATTCGCCCAGTCCGTTGACCTTGGCGAAGGTGGGCTGTGGCGGAGCCCCCAGGGTCTGATACAGGTTGTATCCCTTGGCGCGCGCGCCGCTGGACTGCCGCAGCCACATGAAGCCGCCCGTCGGATACGACAGCCCCGTGTCGAAACCACTCGAGACCACGTCCGGAGCGCCGGGCAGTTGCAGCACAGACCCGCCGGACACCTCTTCGTGCAGCACCGGGAAGAAGTCAGCGAAGTAGTACTCGCCATTGCCGGGGCCGCCGGCATTGCCGGCGCCGGCGGTCGGGCCGAACGCCCCAGCCTGCGCATTCGACTCGAGCACCCAGCCGCTCGACAAATCACCCGGCGTGACGATCGCGGCAAGCAGCGTGTCGCCGGCGGACACCCCACTGAACCGCATGGAGCTCCCGGGGTCTTCGAGCGCGAACAGTCCGAACTGGTCGCCGGCCCGATCGCGCAGGCCGATCGTGAGATTGCCCTGCACGTCGAAGGCCATGCCGCCGAACATCGGCTGTGGATACGTGCCGACGCCGTCGGTCGCACTCTCGGGCGGCGACTGGGTCGCGAACCCGGGAATCCAGCGGTTCCAGGCGGCCGGGCCAATCCCGCTGAAGGTCTGCACCGCGCCACGCGGATAGTTGAGGACGAACTGGAACACCGGCGAGGCCCCGAACACCATCGTCGCCGGGTCAAGCGTGTAGACGTACGCGCGCAGGTCGGCCGTGCTGGCCCCGGCACTCTCCGCGGAGTTGACGACGCCCACGTACAGCACGCCCCGGTGATACTGCAGCGCGAACGGACGCAGGTCGGCGCCGGCTCCCGTGGCGCCAGGCGCGTTCAGCGGAATCTGCACGCGCAGCACGTTCGAGGAGTCGGGGGTCACGCCGGTGGGGATCCGGTAGACGCGGCGGTCGGCGAGATTCACCACGAAGACGAAGGCGCCATCTGGCGACAGTTCCAGACCGCCGAGGGAGACCTTGCCGACGGCGTCCCACGTGGAGTTCCCGTTGTCGCGGTCGTAGTCGGCAGGGTCGTGCGGGTCCGCCCCGGCGGTGCCGGCGCCGAAGACCGCGTTGAGGTCCGCGAACAGCGTCGTTGCGCCGGTGGTCGCATCGATGGCGTAGATCGCCCCCGTCCCGCCAGGACCGAACCCGGAGTGCTTCTTCATGAACGCCCCGGCGTACACCGTATTGCTGCCCGGGCGATGGCCGAGCCCGAAGATCGACCCGACGCGGCTCGCCGCGACCATGAGCGCATGTGTGGTCGGCACGTTGTAGCTGGACGCGCTGCTCGCGCTGTCGGAGCCGGAGGAATAGGGGAAGTCCACGACGGCCGGCTCTGCCCCGAACGCCCCCGCCGCGTCGCCGAAGACGAAGCAGCTCGTGACGAGCGACGGGTTGTCCTGACAGTAGTTCGCGGCGTTGAGGATGCCGAGGTTGACATCAACGGATGTGCCATCGGGCACGAACTGCACCGTGGTGCCGTTGCCGGTGGCCCCCGCGCCGAAGCGCGACGGCACATAGCCGGACGGCAGGCTCGTGAACTCGACGCGGTACGGTCCGGTGCCGGTGGCATTCACGGTGTAGGTGCCGTTCGCGGCCGTCGTCGCCGTCCCCTGCTGCAGGCCCGCACTGTCATAGACCGTGACCGTGATGCCCGCCATGCCGCGATCGACCGCGACAGCCGTGGCACCCGAGCCATCGCTCGGCACGGTCGTGGTGGTATCGCGCAGACCGTTGCCGTTGAAGTCCTCGAAAACCGTCCCGGAAATGGGGCCGGCGGCCTGGGAGCGCCACTGCAGACCGAGGAACATGGCGGCGCTGGCAAGCACGGCTGTGGCCAGCCGTCTCGTGCGGACACGGGTCATTGCGAACCTTTATGGGGGGGAGGCAGGTTGAGACGGCCGAACAATTAGCGCTGCCTTTTTATCACGAAATGCACGAGGCGACATCGCGCCAGGGGGCGTCACTCTGTCGCGGGGGGCGCGGACGGTTGACACTCCCGGAAGGCCCCGGCGATACTCAACCGTTGTCTGACGCGGCGATTTCCCGACTTGATGGGCCGCGTCCCGTGGTTCGCTGAACCACGGTTGAGCTCTATCTAAGTCGCGGATGGCCCGCGACTCGCGGGCCTTTTTCGTTTCTGGAGCGTTATGACCGATCGATACATCTTCTCGTCGGAGTCCGTGGGTGAGGGACATCCCGACAAGGTCGCCGACACGATTTCCGACGCCGTCCTCGACGCCTGCCTCACGACCGACAAGTACAGCCGTGTGGCCTGTGAGACCTTCGTGAAGTCGAACGTCGTGGTCATCGGCGGCGAGATCACGACCAAGGCGAAGCTTGACTTCGAGAAGATCGCGCGCGACGCCATCCGCGAGATCGGCTACGTGAACGACGACGACGTCTTCCACGCCGACAAGGTGTTCATCAACCTGCTGGTCACCCAGCAGTCGCCCGACATCGCGCAGGGCGTCGATGCCCGCAAGGCCGTCGGCAAGAAGACCGCCAAGCAGGGCGCCGGCGACCAGGGTCTGATGTTCGGCTACGCCAGCAACGAGACGCCGGAGCTCATGCCGGCGCCGATCATGTTCGCGCACCGCCTCGGCCGCGAGCTCACGAAGATCCGCAAGAGCGGCGCGGTGCCGTGGCTGCGCCCCGACGCCAAGTCGCAGGTCTCGGTCGTGTACGAGAACGGCAGGCCGGTCGCCATCTCGAACGTCGTCATCTCGACCCAGCACGCCGCCGACGTCAAGCACAGCGAAATCGAGCGCTTCTGCATCGAGCACGTCATCCGCAAGGTGCTGCCGGCGAAGATGCTGTCGGACAAGACGCAGTTCCTCATCAACCCGACCGGCCGCTTCGTCATCGGCGGGCCGCAGGGCGATACCGGCCTCACTGGCCGCAAGATCATCGTCGACAGCTACGGCGGCATGGGCCGGCATGGCGGCGGCGCCTTCTCGGGCAAGGATCCGAGCAAGGTCGACCGCAGCGCCGCCTACATGGGCCGCTGGGTGGCGAAGAATATCGTGGCCGCCAAGCTCGCGGAGCGCTGCGAAGTGCAGTTCGCCTACGCGATCGGCTACCCCGATCCGGTCAGCGTGCACATCGACACGTTCGGCACGTCGGCGGTGCCGGCCTCGAAGATCGTCCGCGCCGTGAACCGCGTGTTCAGCTTCCAGCCGGCCGACATCATCGACCAGCTCAACCTGCGCCGCCCGATCTACTCGCAGACGACCAACTACGGGCACTTCGGCAAGAAGGGCATGACCTGGGAAGCGACCGACAAGGTGAAGGCGCTGCTCAAGGCCATGTAGGATTTGCGGCGGGGCCCGGGGCTCAGCAGCGGACGAACAGACGTAACGACGGCCCCGCGGGATCACTCCCGTGGGGCCGTTCGTCGTTCAGGGGCGCGTCAGGAGGCCGCCGCGACGGCCGGCGCGCCGGCGCCGTATCCGCCTTCCTGCGTGAGCAGGTTGACCACACGCTTCCTTTCCGGTGCTCCCCACAGCCGCAATGAATCACAGACACCCTTCTTGGTTCCCGGACCTGCCGCCCGGTGTCAGCCGCGGGCACACGCGACGCAGGTGGTCGCGCTCGGCAGCGCCGCCAGGCGGGCGGCGCCAATCCCGTGGCCACAGCGGGCGCAGCGGCCATACGTGCCGGCATCGATCCGGCTGAGCGCCGCGCGAATCGCCGCGGCTTCCGCGCGGCTCGCCTCGTCCAGCCCCTCGAGCACGTCGTCGTTCTCGAGTTCGGTGGCCCGCTCCTGCCAGTCGGGATCCCCGGGCTTCCTGAGGTCTCCGGCGATCCGGTCGACGCGCTTGAGCAGCACGTCGAGCCGGCGTTCGAGATCCTGTCTGAGCACCGTGACGTTTGCCATACGCGCCCTCCACCGTCCAGCACATCAAGAACGGTGCCGCCAGTGGCGCGGGAATTCGGCGGCATTCCCGGAGCCCACGGCGCAGGTGGCGCGCTCAGACGCGGGAGATTTCCCGCCCTCCCCCGGTCACGCGTGCGCCCGCAGTGAGAACACGACACGGGCGCGGCGCCGGCAGGCGCACGAACGCCCACGGCGCGAGGTTTGCAGAGCTTGCCGGGATGGTCATCGACGAACAACGCGAGGTGCTCGACGCGTTGGCGCGGCCGGCCACCTACGGGCTGGCGGGCTCGGCGGTGGAACGCATCGACACGCACAGCGCGTCGGTGTTCCTCGCCGGCGATCGCGCGTACAAGCTCAAGCGCGCCGTGCGCTACGACTATCTCGACTTCTCCACCGTCGAGCGGCGGAAGCAGTGCTGCGAGGCCGAGCTGGCGCTCAACGCGCGCACGGCGCCCTCGATCTACCACCGCGTCGTGCCGCTCACTCGCGAGGCCGGCGGCACGCTCGTCGTCGACGGCCACGGCGCGCCGGTGGAATGGCTGCTCGAGATGCGCCGCTTCGACGGCGAGGCTCTGGGCGACCGGCTGGCCGAACGCCACGCGCTGGGTCTGCCGACGATGCAGGCCCTGGGCCACGCCGTGGCGATGATGCACGTGACGGCGGCTATCTCGCATCGCCGCGGCGGCGCCGCGGCGATGCGCTGGGTCATCGACGGCAACGCCGACGCGTTCGCATCCTTCGGCGACTCCCTGCTGCCCGAGGCACGGCACCGCGCGGTCACCGCGCGCACGCGCGCGCTCTTCGAACGCCTGGCCACGCGGCTCGACCAGCGCGCGTCGCGCGGCCTCGTGCGCCAGTGCCACGGCGATCTGCACCTGCGCAACATCGTGCTGCTCGATGGCCGGCCCACGCCCTTCGACGCCGTCGAGTTCAACGACGCGATCTCGCACATCGACGTCTGGTACGACGTGGCCTTCCTGCTGATGGATCTGTGGCGGCGCGGGCTACGGCGCCACGCGAACGTCGTACTGAACGAGTACGCGCGCGCCACCGGCGACCTCGACGGGCTCGCCGTCCTGCCGCTCTTCCTCGCCTGCCGCGCCGCCGTGCGCGCCAAGACGAGCGCCACCGCGGCGACACTGGCGGCGGGCGACGACGCCCGCGCGGCCCTGACGGCCGCGGCTCGCACGTATCTCACGCTGGCCGAGTCGCTGCTCGAGCCGCGTCCGGCCTGCCTCATCGCCATCGGCGGCTTCTCGGGCTCGGGCAAGTCCACGCAGGCGGCGATGCTCGCGCCCGCCCTCGGTCCCGTGCCCGGTGCCATACACCTGCGCAGTGATGTCATCCGCAAGGACCTGTTCGGCGTGCCCGCGCACGCTCCGCTGCCGGCGGCCGCGTATGCGCCGGATGTCGGCGTGCGCGTCTACGCGCGTCTGGCGGAACGGGCCGCAAGCGCCCTCGCCACCGGCCACGCCGTGGTGTGCGACGCGGTGTACGCCGACGCG